>JAOPZP010000166.1 GCA_025964055.1 Conexibacter sp. | reverse complement strand
TCTCCGGTCGCCCTCGCGCAGGCGCCGACCGAGCTCTGCGCCACGACTCACGTGGTCGCCGCGGAGACCCCGTGGCGCTCCGCCACGAGCGCCACGATGTCCCGCATGATGCGCGTGATGTCGAAGTCCTTCGGCGTGTAGACGGCGGCCACGCCGGCCTCGCGGAGGCGCGGTGCGTCGGCCTCCGGGATGATCCCGCCGACGATCACCGGGATGTCGCCGAGGCCGGCGGCCTCGAGCTCGTCGATCACCTTCGGGATCAGCTCGCGATGGGAGCCGGAGAGGATCGAGAGGCCGACGACGTGGACGCCCTCCTGGAGCGCCGACGCGGCGATCTGCGACGGCGTCAGACGGATGCCCTCGTAGAGCACGTCCATGCCGACGTCGCGGGCGCGCACGGCGATCTGCTCGGCGCCGTTCGAGTGGCCGTCGAGCCCCGGCTTGCCGACGAGGATCTTGATGCGGCGGCCGAGCGCCTCCGAGACGCGCTCGACCTCCTCGCGCACCTCCTCGAGCTCCTCGCCACCGACGTGCACGGCCTCGCCGACGCCGGTCGGCGCACGGTAGTCGCCGAACACGTCGCGCAGCGCCTGAGCCCACTCGCCGGTCGTGGCTCCGGCGCGCGCGGCCGCGATCGTCGCCGGCATGATGTTCTCCACGGTCGCGGCGACCCGCCGCACCTCGTCGAGCGCCCCGTCGACGGCGGCCTGGTCGCGGGCCTCGCGCCACGCGCGCACGGCCTCGATCTGCTCGGCCTCGACGACCGGATCGACGACGAGGATCCCGCCCTCGGCGTCGTCGGTGAGCGGCGAGTGCTCGGTCTCCGTGAAGCGGTTCTGGCCGACGACGGTCTGCTCGCCCGCCTCGATCCGGCGCAGGCGTTCGCGGTGGGACTCGACGAGCGCTGCCTTCATGTACGGCACGGCCTCGACCGCGCCGCCCTGCTCCTCGACGATCGCCATCTCGGCCCGCGCGCCCTCGGCCAGCTCCTCGACGAGGCCCTCCATCACCTTCGAGCCCTCGAAGATGTCCGGGTAGTCGAGCAGGTCCGTCTCGTACGCGAGGACCTGCTGCATCCGCAGCGACCACTGCTGGTCCCAGGGGCGGGGGAGACCGAGCGCCTCGTTCCACGCCGGGAGCTGGAGCGACCGGGCGCGGGCGCTGCGGCCGATCGTCACGGCCAAAGCCTCGAGGACGATCCGCTGCACGTTGTTCTCCGGCTGCGCCTCGGTCAGCCCGAGCGAGTTGACCTGGACGCCGTAGCGGAAGCGCAGGTGGCGCTCGTCCTTGACGCCGTAGCGGTCCCGGCCGATCTCCTCCCACAGCTGCGACATCGCCCGCAGCTTCGCGTGCTCCTCGACGAAGCGCACGCCGGCGTTGACGAAGAACGACATCCGCGCGAACACGCGGCCCATGAGGTCCTCGGGGACGCGGTCGCGGACGGCGTCGAGCACGGCGATCGCGTTGCTCATCGCGTAGGCGATCTCCTGCACGGGCGTCGCGCCGGCCTCCTGCAGGTGGTACGAGCAGATGTTGATCGGGTTCCACTTCGGAACGTGCTCGACCGTGTAGGCGACCATGTCGGCGATCAGCCGCATGGACGGCGCGGGCGGGAACGCGTAGGTCCCGCGCGAGAGGTACTCCTTGACGATGTCGTTCTGGGTGGTGCCCTGGAGGCGGTCCTCGGGGACTCCGCCCGCCTCCGCGGCGACGATGTAGAGGGCGAGCAGCCACGCCGCCGTCGCGTTGATCGTCATCGACGTGTTCATCGCGTCGAGCGGGATGCCGTCGAGCAGCTGGTGCATGTCGCCCTTGTGGGCCACGGGCACGCCGACCTTGCCGACCTCGCCGCGCGCGAGCTCGTGGTCGGCGTCGTAGCCGGTCTGCGTCGGCAGGTCGAAGGCGATCGAGAGACCCGTCTGTCCCTTGGCCAGGTTGGCCCGGTACAGCTCGTTGGACTTCTTGGCGGTCGAGTGTCCCGCGTAGGTCCGCATCATCCACGGACGGTCACGCTCGGGCAGGCGATGCTCCATGCGACGAATCGTACTTGGGCCGTCGCCCAGAGGGCGAAGGCCCTGCGCGGTTCGCCCCAGGGGGGCGAACTCGCGGCGCCGGTCGCAAGTAGGCTCCGAGCGAGTGCCCGAGCCCCTTCTCGAACGCGCCCGGACGTCGCTGCGACTCCGGGCCCTCGACCTCCGCGATCGCCTCGGCGGGAGGACCGACCGGCTCGTGCCGCCGCGCCGGATGGACTTCGTCGGCCACTCCGACTTCGCCGGCACCGGCGACGAGTTCCTCGGGCACTTCACCGCGCTCGGCGGCCTGGCGCCCACCGAGCGCGTGCTCGACATCGGCTGCGGCATCGGTCGCATGGCGCGGCCGCTGGCGGGCTACCTGACCCCGCCCGGCACCTACGACGGCTTCGACATCAACCCCGAGGGCATCGCGTGGTGCCGGTCGAGGTACCGCGCGCACCCCGCCTTCACCTTCGTCGTCGCCGACCTCTTCAACCGCCGCTACAACCCGGCCGGCACGCAGTCGGCCGACGCGTTCACGTTCCCCTACGCCGACGCCAGCTTCGACTTCGCGCTGGCCACCTCCGTGTTCACCCACCTGCTGGAGGGCGAGGCGGACCGCTACGTCGCCGAGGCCGCGCGGACGCTCGCCCCGGGCGGGCGCCTGTTCGCCACGTGGTTCCTGCTCGACGACGGCTCGCGCGCCGCGATCGCCGCCGGCCGCGCCGGGCTGCCGTTCCTCGACGCCGGCGAGGCGGTGGCCGTCGTCAGCGACGAGGTCCCCGAGGAGGCGATCGCCTTCGACCGCAGGTGGCTGCAGGAGACGCTGCAGCGCCACGGGCTCGCGCTGACCGCCGTCCACGACGGCACCTGGCGCGGGGACGAGGCGGGCACGAGCTTCCAGGACATCGTCGTCGCGACCAAGGCAGGGACATGAGCGAGCACCGCGAGATCGACGTCGACTTCCAGGGCGCCGCCCAGGCGGTCTGCGCGCACCAGATCGACGGGTTCGTCGTCGATCCCGGGCCTGAGTCCTCGGCGCAGACGCTCATGACGGCGCTCGGCGACGAGCAGCCGCGCGGCGTGCTGCTGACCCACATCCACCTCGACCACGCCGGCGCCGCGGGCGCGCTGGTGCGCCGCTGGCCCGAGCTCGAGGTCTGGGTCCACCACCGGGGCGCCAAGCACATCATCGACCCCAGCCGCCTCGTCGCCAGCGCGACGCGCATCTACGGCGACGCGATGCAGCGGCTGTGGGGCGAGATCGTCCCGGTGCCCGAGGCCAACGTCCGGATCCTCGATGACGCCGGAGCCGCCGACGGCCTGCGCTGGGCCTGGACCCCCGGCCACGCCAGCCACCACGTCGCCTACCTGCACGAGGCCAGCGGGATCGCGTTCGCCGGGGACGTGGCCGGCGTCCGCATCGGCGCGGGCCCGATCCTGCCGCCCACGCCGCCGCCCGACATCGACGTCGGCGCCTGGCACGCGTCCATCGATCTCCTGGAGCACTGGGATCCAGACGCGCTGGCGATCACCCACTACGGCACGTTCACCGACGTGGCCGAGCACCTCAGCACGCTGCACGGCGAGCTCGACCGCTGGGCGCAGGTGGCCCGCCGCGAGGACGAGGCCGGGTTCGAGCGCGAGATCCGTCGCGCGCTGGCGGGTACGACCGAGGAGCACAGCTACCTCAAGGCGATGCCGCCGAACACGCTCTACGGCGGGCTGGCGAGGTACTGGACGAACATGGATACTTCGGAGTCGACATGAGCCAGACCATCGAGCTTCCCCGCACTTCAGGACCGGACGGCGCCCTCGGCGGCGCGTGGAAGGTCATCGTGCGCAACGACGACCACAACACGTTCGACCACGTCGCGCGGACGCTCTCCCGGCTCATCCCCGGCGTCACGGTGCCCAGCGGCTACGACATCGCCGACCGCATCCACGCCAGCGGGCTCGCCATCGTCTGGACGGGCCACAAGGAGCTCGCCGAGCACTACTGGCACCAGCTCCGCGACGCGGGCCTCACGATGGCCCCGCTCGAGCAGGCCTAGGGCACCGAGACCCCTCTGCGGCCGCTCCGTGCGGCCGATACGCTGCGAGACGATGGCCGAAGCCTCCGGGCACATCGACGGCGCAGCCCGCGCACATCGCGAGCAGGAGCTCCTGCGGCGCTACCACCACCAGGGCGACACCCGCGCGCGGGACCAGCTCGCCGAGGACATGCTCCCCCTGGCGCGCGCCCTGGCCGGCCGCTACGCCGGGCGCGGCGAGCCGATGGACGACCTCGTCCAAGTCGCCTGCGTCGGGATCATGAAGGCCATCGAGGGCTTCGACCTCGCGCGCGAGGTGCGCTTCTCGTCCTACGCGACCCCGACGGTGCTGGGGGAGATCAAGCGCCACTTCCGCGACCGCACGTGGGCGATGCGCGTCCCGCGCGGCCTGCAGGAGCTGCAGCTCGTGGTCGCCAAGAAGCGCGACGAGCTGACCGGCACGCTCGGGCGCTCGCCCACCGTGCAGGAGCTGGCCAGCGGCGTCGACGCGCCGTTCGAGGAGGTCCTGGCGACGATCCAGAGCGTCGGCGCCCGGCGCACGCGCTCGCTGGACGAGCCCACCGGCGAGGACATGACCCTCGCCGACTCGATCGGCGGCCGCGACGTCGAGCTCGAGCGCGCGGAGATCCGCGTGCTGCTCGACGAGGCCATGGACGTGCTGAGCGACCGCGACCGCGAGGTCCTGCGGCTGCGCTTCGCCGAGGACCTCACCCAGACCGAGATCTCCGACCGCATCGGCGTCTCGCAGATGCAGATCTCGCGCATCATCCGCCAGTCGATCGCCAAGCTCCGCCTGGACATCGACAAGGCGCCGGCCGCCTGAGGCGGACCGGCGCCGGCACCGCGAGCCCGGCTAGATCGAGTCGCCCTCGGACGTCGGAGCGACGCCCGAGTACTCCTGCCGCTCGCCCTCGCCGTTGAGGTGACCCTCGATCGTGACGTCGTTCCACGAGTAGAGGATCGGCACCTGGAAGAGCCCCTGCGCGGCCGCGCGGAAGTGCAGGAACTCCGGCCCCGACCAGTAGCGGTCCCAGTCGAGCTTGTGCTCGAAGGTCGCCATCTGGAGGATCTTGTAGCTGTCGTCGCGGTTGCGGTGCACCGCGTAGCCGGTGGCGCCGTAGCGCAGGGCGACCGGTGCGATCTCGGCGACCATCGCCTCGAGCTTGTCGCCGCGGAAGACCGTGGCGTACCAGGGGACGTAGACGACGCCGGCCATGTCAGCCCACCTCCGCGTAGATCGCGCCGGGGCCGTCGGCGGTCTTGCCGAGGCCCTCCTTCTCGGCGCCGACCAGGATCGAGATCTTCCCGGCGTGCTTGTTGTCCCTCATGAGCTGGTGAGCCTCCGCGACGCCATCGAACCCCAGGGTACGCCAGAGCACCGGTCGGATCGCGCCCGACTCGATCAGCTCGTTGGCCTTCAGGCACTCGTAGGCGTTGGCGAAGTGCGACCCGAGGATCTCCTTCTGCTTCATCCACAGGTAGCGCACGTCGAAGTCGAGGTTGAAGCCCGTGGTGCCGGCGCAGATGACCACCTTGCCGAACGGCTTGACGGTCAGCACCGACGTCGGGAAGGTGGCAGCGCCGACGTGCTCGAAGACGATGTCGGGGTCGGCGCCCAGGATCTCGCGGACGCGCTTGCCGAAGCGGCGCGACTCCTTGAAGCGCGCCTTCTCCTCCTCCGGCGTCTCCTTGCCGGTGCGCATCATGCCCGCGAACTCGCTGCGGTTGATGAAGTCGACGGCGCCGAGCGACTTGACCAGCGCGCCCTTCTCGTCGCTGTTGACCACGCCGACGCACTCGGCGCCCGCGGCCTTGCAGATCTGCGTGGCGAAGACGCCCAGGCCGCCGGCGGCGCCCCAGATCAGGACCTTCTGGCCGGCCTGCAGCTTGCAGCGCGTCATCAGCATGCGCCAGGCGGTGAAGTACACGAGGCCGTAGGAGGCGGCCTCCTCCCAGGTCAGCGCGGCGGGCTTGGGCAGCAGCTGCTGGGCCTGGACCTTGGTGAACTGCGCGAAGGAGCCCCAGGTGGTCTCGTAGCCCCAGATCTTCTGCGACGGAGCGGCCATCGGGTCGAGGCCGTGGACCTCGGGATCCTCGTAGGAGGCCTGGTTGCAGTGCAGGACGACCTCGTCGCCGGCCTTCCAGCGGGTGACGCCGGCGCCGACCTTCCAGACGACGCCCGAGGCGTCCGAGCCGCCGATGTGGTGGCCGAACTCCGGGTGGTCGCCGTACTTCATGACCGACACCGGCTGGCCCAGCGCCGCCCAGACGTTGTTGTAGTTGACGCCGGCCGCCATCACGCGGACGATCACCTCGAAGGCGCCCGGCTCGGGCACCTCGATCTGCTCGAGCTGGAAGGCGTCCTTGGGCTCGCCGAAGCGCTCCTCGCGGATGACCCAGGCCGACATCGTGGCCGGCAGCTCGCCCGGCTCGGTGTCGACGTTGGAGACCTGCGTCACATCAACGGCCATTTGTACGTTCAGACCCTCTGGAAGTCGTTGGCGGTTCGGTGCGGGGCGCGAACCTTACGCCAGAACGGGCTATCGCGGCATCCGGTGGGGGCGTGCTCAGCCGTTGCCGAGGAAGCCCTGCCGGCGGAAGTACCACAGCAGCGCGAGCGCCGACACGACCAGGCCGCCGATCCCGTAGCTCCAGAAGGCCCAGGGGCTGTTGATGTGGCGCACGAGCGTGCCGAAGTTCTGGCCGAAGAACCCGGTGACGAACGTCAGGGGCAGGAAGATCGTGGCCACGACCGTCAGCTGCTTGGAGATGTTGTTGAGGCGGTTGGAGACCGTCGACAGGTAGAGGTCCAGCGCACCCGCGAGGAGGTCGCGGTAGGAGTCGATCAGCTCCGAGATGCGGACGAGGTGGTCGTAGAGGTCGCGGAACCAGTCGCGCGCGTCGTCGGCCTCGAGGCCGGGCAGGCCACCGAGGACCTCGCCGCCGCGCGCGAGGATGTCGCGCTGCGGGTTGGCGACGCGGCGCAGGTCGATCAGGCGCCGGCGCAGCGCGAAGAGGTCCTCGCGCTGATCCTGGCTCGCGCTCTCGAGCATCGCGTCCATGAGGACGTCGATCTCCTCGTCGACCTTGTCGAGCACCGGGAAGAAGCTGTCGGTCAGCGCGTCCAGGACGCGGTAGATCGCCTCCTCCTCGGTCCTGGGCGGGTCGCGCTCGATGCGCGCGGCGGCGTGCTGCAGCAGCTCGTGGCCGCCCTGGTGGATCGTGAGCATCCACTGGCCGCTGACGTGGATGTGGACCTCCACCGGCGTGCCGTCGGGGTCGACGCCGTAGAAGACCAGCAGCGCGGTCTCGCCGTAGTCGTCGATCTTCGGGCGCTGCCCGAGCTCCTGGCTGTCCTCGACCGCGAGGGGGTGCAGGCCGAAGCGCCGGCCGACTTCGGCGATCTGCTCGTCGGAGCAGCCCTGGAGCTTGAGCCAGAAGAACTCCCCGGCCTCCAGCAGCTCCGGGATCTTCGGATCGTCGGCCTCGTGGAGTACCTGCACCGCCGCAATCGTGGCGGCGGTGGAGGACGGAACACGCCGAACACCCGCCCAGGGGGCGGGTGTTCGGTCGCGGGTGTTCGCCCAGGGGGCGAAACCCGCGGTCTTTCGGCGGTCCTCAGGCCGGGATGGCGGTTCCGGCCGCGAGCTCGGCCCCGCCGTCGCCCGTGCCGACCTCGGCGCTGCCGGCGTCGTGGACCGGCTGGCGCTGCGGGATGCCCGGCTCGATCAACACCCAGGCGGCGACGGCGCCCAGCAGGGCGACGACCGCGGCGACCCGCAGGCCGTCGTTGAGCGCGAACAGGAACGCCTGCTGGACCGCGTCGTGCACGGCGCCGGTGCCGCCGGTCGCGCCGGCGCCCAGCCCGTCGGCCAGCGTCGCGCGCGTGCCCTGCGGGACCTGCGGCAGCAGCTCGTCGATCCTGCTGCGCCCGAGGCCGGCGATCAGCGCGCCCATCACCGCGACGCCGAACGTGCCGCCGACCATGCGGCTCATCGACAGCACGCCGGAGGCGACACCGGCCTTGGTCCGGTCCACGGCGTTCATCGCCGCGGTGCTCATCGGCGACATGACCAGGCCCATGCCGAAGCCCATGAGGACGAACGCGCCGAGGAGGGTCACGTACGGCGTGTCGACCCTCAGGTGGCCCTGCCAGAACAGCGAGATCGCGTTGAGCAGCAGCCCGGTGGCCATGAGCGGGCGCGGCCCGATCTTGTCCGACAGCCGCCCGGCGATCGGGCCGCCGACGATGATCACCGCGGTCATCGGCAGGAACCGGACGCCGGCCTGCAGCGGGCTGTAGCCGCGCACGTTCTGCAGGTACAGCGCGAGGAAGAAGAACGTCGCCAGCATCGCGAAGCTGACGATGAACGCCACGACGTTGGCGCCCAGGAACGAGCGTGAGCGGAAGAACTGGAAGTCGACCATCGGGTTGGTCGACCGGTGCTCGACGACGGCGAAGGCGGTGAGCCCGACCACGGCGGTGGCCAGCAGCGCGACGACCCGGCCCGAGCCCCAGCCCCACGCGTTGCCCTCGACCAGCGCGAGCACCATGGCGGTGAGGCCGATCGTGATCGCCGTCACGCCGGGGACGTCGACCGACCGCGCCGCGGTCTCGTCGCGCGACTCGTGGGTGGCGAAGAGCGTGACGACCACGGCCACCGCGGCGACCGGCAGGTTGAGCAGGAAGATCGACTGCCAGCTCACGTTCTCCACCAGGAACCCGCCGACGACGGGGCCGATGGCCAGCGCGAGGGCGGAGACGCCGGCCCAGGTGCCGATCGCCTTGCCGCGCTCGTGGGCGGGGAAGGCGTTGGTGATGATCGACAGCGTCGCGGGCATCATGAACGCGGCGCCCACGCCCTGCAGGGCCCGGAAGCTGACCAGCCACGCCTCGGACTGCGCGAGGGCGATGAGGCCGCTCGCCGCGCCGAAGACGACGACGCCGAAGAGGAACATGCGGCGGCGGCCGAACAGGTCGCCGAGGCGCCCGCCGGTGACCAGCAGCACGGCGAAGCTCAACGTATAGGCGTTGACCGTCCACTCGAGGCCGCTGGTCGAGGCGCCGAGGTTCTTCTGGATGGACGGGAGCGCGACGTTGACGACCGTGTTGTCCAACATGATCATGAACAGCGCGAAGCACATCGCGGCGAGGGTCCACCAGCGGCGGTTGTCCTCGTCGACGAAGCGGTGACGGAGGGTGGCGGCGCTCATGGGCAGGCGCGCTCCTTGGTCTTGGGGAGGATGGAGAGGGCGTCCAGCAGGGTCGTGCGCTGGACGGGGGAGAGGTCCTCGGCCCAGGCCTCGAGGCCTTGGAGCCGGGCGGTGTCGACGCGGTCGATGAGGTCGCGGGCGGCCGGGGTGGGGCCCACGCGCTTGACGCGCCGGTCGTGCTCGTCCTCGCGCCGCTCGACGAGCCCGCGCTGGAGCAGGCCGTCGATGGTGCGCGACGCGTTGGGGAGGGACATCGAGAGCTGCTCGGCGATCTCCTTGACCGACGCCTCGCGCTCGCACTCCACGAGGACGTGGAGCAGCTTGAGCTGGGTCATCGAGAGATCGGCCTCGGCGAGCAGCGCGTACAGCGGCCGGGTCGAGCCGGAGAGCACCTGGCGCCAGAGGTCCAGCAGCGCCGCCGCGACCGCGGCGGGAGGAGCTTCCGTGTTCGCACTGCTTGCATGCATGCACGTAAGTATTGCGCACGCGCAGTGGTTCCGCAAGCGCACGGGGAGTGCGCTGCGTCACGGAGGGGCGCCTCGGCGCCGGCTACTTCGTGAAGGGCGTGTCGTGGTCCGCGGTGCGGACGAACGTCAGCTTCTTGGCGTCGAACGCGTAGTCGCGCTCGCGCAGCTTCGGGGGGCAGCAGAGGTCGTCGCCCTTGGCGTAGACCGGTTCGAGGACGCTCAGCGTCGTGCCCGAGATCCGCAGCGACGCCCGGTACAGCGACTGCAGCCGGAAGACGACCTTCAGCGACGTCTGGTCGCCCGTCGTGCCGGCCTTCTGGCCGTGGGTGCTGAACACGTAGAGCGCCACCGAGCCGGCGGCGCCCTGGGTGGAGACGAGCACGAGCGCGTCCTGGCGCCCGTCGCCGGTGACGTCGACGAAGCCGCTGCGTGGGTCGACGATGCCGGCCTTGGCCTGCAGCAGGTGCTTGACGGCGGCGGTCGTGCCGCCGTCGTCGATCAGCTTCTGCGTGAACAGCGTCTGGGCCGGCGTCGGGGCGGCTCGCACCGCCGCCGGGAGCGCCAGCGCAGCGGCGGCGAGGCACAGGGCGAGGGCGGGAGCGCGCAGCATCGCCACATGGTGGCGCATCGGCGCCATCGGGCTAGGGCTGCAGCAGATCGTTCTGGGCCGACGGCCGGCTGCGGCCGATCGTCAGCTTCACGGGGCGCACGCCGTCGCCCGCGGTGTGCAGCGAGTAGGTCCCGGGCTCGACGACCGCCTTGACCGAGGCGGTCTCGCGCGGGTTGATCGGGCCGGTCTCGACCGCCTTCGTGCCCGGGCCGGCGCCGGGCTTGTCCACGGTCTCCAGCGTGACCTGCTGGGTCGCGTTGGACTGGTTGGAGATCAGCAGCGTGATCGGCCCGGCGCCGAAGCGCTTGGGGGAGATCGAGACCTGCTGGTCGTCGATCGCCGCGCTGATGACGATCGGCGCCGGCGGCCGCGCGGCGTTCTTGTAGGGGTGACCGGAGCTGCCGCAGGCCGCCAGGGCCAGGGCGAAGACCAGCGCGCAGGCAGCGACCGCGGCCTGTGGGGGCGTCCTGCGCATTGCGGGGCGTTTGCTCCTCATCCTCGACCCGGGTCGTGCCCCTCCCCAGCAGGCAGGCGACGTGACCCAGGCGAACCCTAGCCGAGCGCGGTGCTTCGCGCCAATGATCGGTGCGTCGTCCGCCGCTCAGGCGTGCGGATCTCCACCGGTGTGCGATGTCGCGCGGTCGGCCTCGATCGTGCGCAGCGCGTCCTGGAGGCGCTCCCAGGAGTCGGTCTCGGCAGCGTCGTACTCGCGGCCGTGCAGCTCCGCGAGCTCGTCGCGGTAGGCGCTCCACGCCTCGCGCGTGCGCTCGTCGAGCGTGTCCTGGTCGGGGGCGAACGTGGTCATCGAGATCCTCCGGTCTGAAGGGGTCGCTGCGGACGGTACTCGCCTCGGCGGTCGGCGACGCCGGCGTCCGACTGCAAGCCGCCGCCCAGGCCGTCCGCGAGCGGGAGTACAAACACACGTTCGCCATGCCGATCACCGTCCCGTCCCCGCCTTCGTCCATCCTCGACGCGCCGCTGTCGACCACGGAGTTCCTCGTGGTCGACACCGAGACCAACGGGCTCGGCGGCGAGCAGTGCGAGGTCACCGAGATCGGCGCGGTGCTCGTGGGCGGCGGCGAGCTGCACGAGCGCTGGGAGACGCTCGTCCCGGTCCGCGCGCCGCTGTCGCGGGGCATCCAGCGCTTCACGGGCATCAGCCAGGCGATGGTCGACGAGGCGCCGCCGGCCGAGGTCACGCTGCCTGAGCTGGCCGAGCAGCTGGAGGGCCGGGTGCTCGTGGCCCACAACGCGTCGTTCGACCGGCGCGTGCTGGCGCAGGCGTTCGCCCGCGAGGGACTGGCGTGGCCGGACCCGCCGACGCTCTGCACGGTCGCGCTCGCGCGCAACCTCCATCCGCTGGCGCGCCAGCGCAAGCTGCGCCCGCTGGCCGAGTCGCTGGGCATCGACGTCGACGTCAGCCATCGCGCGCTGGCCGACGCCGAGACATGCGCCCGCGTGCTGTGCGCGCTCTTCCCGCGGCTGTGCGCCAACGCGGGCACCGTCGGCCAGGCGCTGGGGCTCCTGCGCGCCAAGCGCCGGCGGACGGTCCGCGCCGGGCGGACCGACGGCGGCGTGTCGCTGCGCGGCACGCGGCGGCGCAAGGTCGACTGCTCGGCGCTGCCCGACGAGCCCGGCGTCTACATCTTCCGCAACGCCGAGGGCCAGCCGCTGTACGTCGGCAAGTCGGTGTCGATCCGCTCGCGCGCCAAGGCCCACTTCCTGCCGTCGTCGCCGGACACGGGGTGGGTCGCGCAGGCCGAGATCGCCGATCACGTCGAGACGGTGAGCGAGCTCGGCGCGCTGCTGACCGAGGCGCGGCTGATCCGCGAGCTCAAGCCGCCGGGCAACCACCGGCTCAAGCACTCAGACAACTGGGTCTATCTGCGCTGCCGGCTGGACATCCCGTTCCCGATCCTGGAGGTGGCGCCCGAGCCGGCCGCGGGGCGCGCGATCAACGTCGGGCCGCTGCAGGGCCGCTTCGCCGCGGCCGAGCTCGTCGAGCAGCTGACCTCGCTGTTCGCGCTGCGCCACTGCGGCCGCGGGCTGCGGCGGCGCCAGCACCCGTCGGCCTACGGGCAGATGGGCCGGTGCCTGTCGCCGTGCCTGGGCGACCTGGATCCCAACGCCTACCGGCGGCGCCTGGACGAGGCGCTGGCGCTCTTCACCGGCGAGGGCGACGGCGGGCGGGCGCTGCTGGAGCACCTCGACGCCGAGATGCGGGCGGCGGCCGCGGAGGAGCGCTTCGAGCGCGCGGGATGGCTGCGGCGCCGGCGCGAGCGGTTGGCGGTCCTGCTGGAGCGCCTCGGCGGCGCGATGGCGGCCACGCACGCGCGGCCGCGGCTGGTGCTGGCCGCCCATCCGGTCGAGGCGCGCTACGACGCGCTGTGGCTGATCGGCGGCCGGATCGTCGACTGGGCGCCGCTGACCGACGGCGCCGACGCCTGGGCGCGTACCGAGGCCGCGCTGCGGGGCGGCGACGGCCGTGGCCCGGCACCGTGCGCGACGCCCGACGAGGTGCGCGACGTGCGGATCGCGACGACGTGGCTGGCGGCGCACCCGTCGCTGGAGCTCGCGCTGTCGCGCGAGACGACGCGGGCACGGGTCGAGCGCTTCGTGGTGCGGGCGCAGGGGCTGCCGTCGCTCTCGTAGGCCGGGGCGTCCGCGAGCGTGTGGACGCTCGACCTCCCCTGTTATGGGCACCAGATCGGCACATGTACGAGCGTAATCGGGGCCAAAGCTGTGCACTATCTGTCGTGGAATCTGCAGCCGGACGGCGGCGTCGGGGAGGTCCCGGCGACTCGGACCGGCCGCGTGGCACGGACGCCGCGATGCACAGATCGACCTCTGCCCGGCGTGTGCCTCGGCACGCGTGACGCGGGGATCGTCACGCCCGCAGGGCGGGCACTCGACCGTCGGCTGAGGGGTCGGGTGCGCCGCCCGGCGGCGGACGCCCGGGCGCCCACGTCCCGCTGAGCTATCCGGCGCCGACGCCCTCGAAGCGCAGCACGTCCTCGCCGTCGGCGCGCAGGGCCGCCATGTCGTCGGGCGCGACGGCGGCGAAGAGCTCGAGCAGCGGCGCGCCGCTGCGGCGCTTGCGGGTCCAGGTGCCGACGGCCCCGCCGTCCACCGCTGCGACGGCGCGCACCATCCCGCCGCCGGGATGGACGCGCTCGGCGTGCTCGGGCGCGACCGCGAACGCACGGCTGCGCCAGCCCAGCAGGTAGGGGTCGAAGGCGCCGAGCAGCCGGGGCGCCACCGGCCCGTCGTCGCCGTCGGCCAGCGCCCGCGCGGTCAGCGACACCAGGTCGCCCTCGATCGCCAACTCGCCGGCGATCGCCTCCAGGCCGGCGCGCGCGTCGCGGCGCGGCAGCCCGGACCAGTGCGCGAGG
>JAOPZP010000097.1 GCA_025964055.1 Conexibacter sp. | reverse complement strand
GGATGCGCACCGAGCCGCCGGTCGAGGAGCACACGCGCGAGTGCCCGGCGTGCCTGAGCCAGATCCCCCGCGCGGCGCGGCGGTGCGCGTTCTGCACCGAGGAGGTCGGCGTGGCGGCCGGTCCGGTGACGGCCTAGGAGCCTGATGGACCTCCCGCAGCGCGCGAGGAGGGATTCGAACCCCCGACTTCCTCCTCCGGAGGGAGGCGCTCTATCCACTGAGCTACTCGCGCGTGCCCCGGCATCGTAGCGGTCCCGTCCATCGGAGCCGCCACGTCCCGCTGCGGCCGGACCGCGAGCCCGGCTGGACGTGGACCGCGCCGGCGCCTGCGCGTTGAGGTCCAGCGCGCTTGAGCAGCGGCCGAACCGGTGACACACTCGCCACGATGCCGGCCGCCGACGATCCGCTCATCCGCCTGGCCCAGGAGCTCGAGCGCCTGTCGCAGGCGCACCTCAAGCTGGGCGAGGCCACGGCGCAGCTGATCGCACAGGCCCCGCCCGAGGAGCGCCGGATCCTCGGCGAGGCCGCCGCCGCCGCCCGCGCCGCCGCGCGCCAGGCCTCGGCCGCCAGCGCCCAGGCCATCGGCACGCTGCGCGACTGACCCGCCCGCGCCCCCGCGACCTCAGTCGTCGCCGTGCTCGTGCACCGACACCGGCGCCGCGCGCGCCGGCGCCTGCCAGCGCCGATCGGCTCCCGTCCGCTCCCCCGGATGGCCCTCGACCCGGATCCGGGCGCCCACCGCCGTCTGGGTCGGCCGCTGTGGCGGCGTGCCGTCGCCGACGATGCCCAGGCCCTCGGCGATCGTGAAGAAGCCGCGCGCGAACGGCGAGCCCGCGGTGCGCTCGCGCACGTCCTCCCAGTCGACCTGCTCGCGCACCGCGCGGGCGATCGCGAGGATCCCGCGGAAGTCGCACGCGTGCTCGTCGAAGGCGTGCAGCTTCATCACCATCACGTCGTCGAGGTGGACCACCGGGAGGTCGAGCGCCGCGACCGCCACGATCTCCGCGCGGTCCAGGACGGCCCCGACGTCGGGGATCCCCCGCGGCCCGAAGATCAGGTCGACGAGCGTCTCGCTGCCGTCGGCAGCTGCGTCCCAGGCCTTCAGCAACCACCCCTCCGGCGGGCGCTCGGGCCGCATCCCCGCCTCGACCAGCGCCGCCAGCGCGCGCTCGGCGTCGTCGGGGCGCACCAGGAAGTCCAGGTCGTTGCGGCTCTGCGGCGCGCCGCGCGCCCAGCACGCGACGCTGCCGGCCAGCGCGAACGGGAGCCCCGCGTCGCGCAGCGCCGCCGCCGCCGTCTTGAGGCTGCTCTCGATCTCCTCGAAGGTCGAGCGGGCTTCGCCCATGGGCGTGCCATACCCGCCGGCGCGTTCCGCGGATCGCACATCGGGTAGACGAGCGCTGTGACCCTGACCGGTTCCAACGGCCGCGCCGGCGACCGCCCCGCCGCCCCACCGTTGCGCATCGCCGCCGCCGGAGACATGCACTGCCAGCCCTCGCGCGCCGAGGAGGCGCGTGCCGCGTTCGCGAGCCTCGAGGGCCGCATCGACCTCCTGCTGCTCGCCGGCGACCTGACGACCCGCGGCCAGCCCGAGCAGGCGCAGGTCCTGGCCGACGCCTGCCGCCCGCTCGACGTCCCGATCTACGCCGTCTGGGGCAACCACGACTGGCACTCCGACCAGATCGACGAGATCCGCCCGATCCTCGAGGACGCCGGCGTCACGATCCTCGACCGCGACAGCGCCACGGTCTGCGTCGGCCCCACCGAGGTCGGCCTCGTCGGCCTCAAGGGCTTCGTCGGCGGCTTCCCCGGCTCGCACCTGCCCGACTTCGGCGAGCCGCTGCTGCGCGCGCTCTACGCCGAGACCACGCGCGACGTCGAGGCGCTCGACGCCGGCCTGAAGGCCGTCGCCCACTGCCCCGTCCGTATCGTGCTGCTGCACTACGCGCCCACGGCGGGCACGCTGCGCGGCGAGCCCGAGACGATCTGGACGATGCTCGGCAACGACCGGATCGCGGCGCCGATCGCCCAGCACGAGCCCGACATGGTCCTACACGGCCACGCGCACGTCGGCACGTTCGAGGGGCGCATCGGCGACGTACCCGTCTACAACGTGTCGGTCCCCGTGCTGGGCCGCGACTTCTGGGTCTTCGAGCTCAGCGGGCTGGAGCGTGCGATCGCGCCCCTGCACTAGAACGCGCCGCCGCTCACACCCGGCACAGCGTCTGCAGGATCGTCAGCGCCCGCTCCGGATCGCGACGCATGATCGAGAACGCGGCGCGCGCGTGCTCGACGTCGTCGAGCGTCGCGTCGGAGCGCTCGACGCAGTAGCGCCCGATCCACCGCACGGCCGCCCGGTCGTAGCGCTCCGGCTCGCGGTCGCGCAGCAGGACGCACACCTGCAGCGCGTCGTCGAGCCGGATCGCCGGCAGCTCGGCCGCCGCGGCGCGGATGATCATGAGGTTGCCCGTGGCGAGGGCCCGCTGGAAGCGGCTGTAGGCGGATCCGCTGTCTGACACGAACGCATGTTCGCACGTCGGCCGGCACCACGGATGTCTCCTTGCGACGCCGCGCGATCAGCCGCTCGGCAGCTCCTGGACGAGCGTGAGGACCTCGGCGAAGAGGTCGCCCTGGTCCTCGACGCGGGCCAGCACGGCGTGCATGTCGAGCATCAGCCGCTCGGCGTCGCCGTCCTGCAGCGCCTCCCGGACCTCGTCCCAGCTCAGCGGCACCGACACCGTCGGCCGCTCCTTCGCCCGCGGCGAGTACACGCAGACGGTGGTCTTGTTGACGTCGTTCTGGCTCCAGTCGACCAGCACCTTGCCCGTCCGCTGCGCCTTGACCTGGCGCGAGACCACCAGGTCGCCGGCCTCGGCCTCCAGCAACTCGGCGACGGCCTTGGCGAAGCCCTTGGTCTGGTCGTAGGTGGTCAGGTCGGGCGTGTTGAGCGGCACGTACACCTGCAGCCCCTTGGAGCCCGACACCTTCGGGAACGAGCGCAGGCCCAGGTGCGAGAACATCCCCTCCAGCACGACCGCGACCTGCAGGCACTCCA
>JAOPZP010000013.1 GCA_025964055.1 Conexibacter sp. | reverse complement strand
CCGACCTCATCGAGGGCGGCGCCGGCGCCGACCTGCTGGACGGTGGCGACGCCGCCGACGAGATCTACGGCGACGACGGCGCGGACACGATCGTCGGCGGCCCAGGCGCCGACGTCATCGACGCCGGCGCCGGCGACGACACGATCCGGGTGGCCGACGACAGCGGCGACAGCGTCGACTGCGGCGACGGCAACGACACCGTCTACGTCGAGGGCACGGCCCCCACGCGCGACCGCCTCGTCGGCTGCGAGTCGGTCGTGCCCGTCTCGCCGGAGGCCGCGACCACGACGACCGCGACGTCGCTCATCCGCGGCACGACCGGCAACGACGTGTTGCGCGGCACGCCCGGCCCGGACTCGCTGTTCGGCAAGGAGGGCAACGACAAGCTCGTCGGCGGCGGGGGCGACGACTACGTCGACGGCGAGTGGGGCAACGACGAGCTGCACGGTGGCGCCGGCGACGACACGATCGCCGGCCGGTCCGGCAACGACCGCATCTTCGGGGAGGACGGCAACGACCAGATCACCGGCGACCGCGGCGCCGACCACATCTCCGGTGGCGCCGGCGACGACGCGCTCTTCGGCAACCTCGGCCCCGACATCGTCGCGGGCGGCTCCGGCGACGACCGCATCAACGTCGTGCGCGGCGAGGTCGACACGGTGCGCTGCGGCTCGGGGACCGACACCGTGCTGGCCGACGGCGCCGACCACGTGGCGGCCGACTGCGAGGATGTCCGAAGGTGAAGCCCAATGCGCCCGACAACCATGGGCCGCCGACGCCGAGGGGCGTTCGGTGACGCCCGACGCCCTGCAGCCGACGCGCTCCGTGCGCATCCCGCTCGACGAGGTCACGATCCGCGCGAGCCGCTCGTCGGGGCCCGGCGGCCAGCACGCCAACGTGACGGCCTCCCGCATCGAGGCGAGCTTCGACGTCGCCGCCTCCGGCGCGCTGAGCGAGGACCAGAAGCGGCGGATCGTCAACCGCTGCGGGCCCGTCGTCCGGGCGGTCGCCCAGGACGCGCGCAGCCAGGTCCGCAACCGCGACCTCGCGCTGCGCCGCCTCGAGGAGCGCCTCGGCCGCGCGCTGCACGTCCCGCGGGCGCGCACCGCCACCAAGCCGACGCAGGGCTCGCGCAAGCGCCGGCTGGAGGGCAAGGCCAAGCGCGGGGCGGTCAAGCGCGATCGCCGGCGCCCCAGCGGCGGCGACGACTGATCCGGACGCCCCGAAAGGCCGCGAACTGCGGCGTTGAACGGCCGAAATCCATCGGAACACCGTTTATCGGTCGTTGCCCCGGGGCAAGTCCGGACCATGACGTCCGCGACCACGCTCCGTACCGCTGCGGGGGATGCGCTCCGCGCGCCCCACACCGATGCCCAGCTGCTGGCCTCCTATGCCGAGAGCCGCGACCCCCGCCTCCGCGCGGCGCTGGTCGAGCGGTTCCTGCCGCTGGCGCGCTCCATCGCCAAGCGCTATCGCAAGGCCGAGGAGCCGTTCGACGACCTGCTCCAGGTCGCGAGCCTCGGCCTGCTGAAGGCCATCGATCGCTTCGATCCCTCGCGCGGCATCGCCTTCTCCAGCTTCGCCGTGCCGACCATCGTCGGCGAGTTGCGCCGCCACTTCCGCGACCGCTGCTGGTCGGTGCGCCCGCCGCGCGAGCTGCAGGAGCGCGCGCTGGAGGTCGACAAGTTCCGCACCGAGCTGACGACCCGCCTCGGCCGCTCCCCGTCGGTCCGCGAGATCGGTCAGGCCCTCGAGCTCGCCGACGAGCAGGTCCTCGAGGCGCTGCAGGCCCAGCAGGGCATGCGCGCCGCGTCGCTGGACGCCCCGCGCGGCGGCGAGGACAACGACGCGACGCTGGCCGACGCCCACGGCGTCAACGATCCCGAGCTGACGCGCGCCGAGCATCGCGCGACGCTGGCACGCCTGTTCGAGCGCCTCGACGAGCGGGAGCAGCGCGTGCTGCGCTTGCGCTTCGAGGAGGACCTCACGCAGGAGCAGATCGGCCGGCTGGTCGGCGTGTCGCAGATGCAGGTGTCGCGGATCATCCGCGGCGCCGTCGCCAAGCTGTCGGCCGCCCGCGGCGACGTCGTCTAGCGCGCGCGACGTCGCCGCGGGGATATGGTCCCGGCATGAGCGGCAACCTCGCCACGATCCTGACCGACTCCGCCGCCAAGTTCGGCGATCGCGACGCCCTGCGCCTCGACGACGCGGTCTTCACCTACGCCTTGCTCGACGAGGCGAGCGCCCGCGTGGCGACCATGTTGAAGGCCAAGGGGCTGCAGCCCGGCGACCGCGTCGGGATCATGCTGCCCAACGTCCCCTACTTCCCGGTCGCCTACTACGGCGTCCTGCGCGCGGGCGGCGTCGTCGTCCCGATGAACGTCCTGCTCAAGGGCCGCGAGGTCGGGTTCTACCTGAGCGACCCGGGCGCGAAGATCGTCTTCGCCTGGCACGACTTCGCCGAGGCCGCCCAGCAGGGCGCCGACGAGGCGGGCGCCGAGCTGATCGACGTCGAGCCGGGGGTGATCGAGGGCGCGATCTTCGCGCACGAGCCCGATCCCGACGTGGCGGAGCGCGACGGCTCCGAAACCGCGGTGATCCTCTACACCTCGGGCACGACCGGCAAGCCCAAGGGCGCCGAGTTGACCCACGACAACCTGCGCCGCAACGCCGCCGCGGCCGCCGGCCTGTTCTCGCTGGACGAGACCGTCGTCACGCTCGGCGCGCTGCCGCTGTTCCATTCCTTCGGCCAGACCTGCGGCATGAACGCCACCACCTACGCCGGCGGCTGCCTCACGCTGATCCCGCGCTTCGAGCCCGCCAAGGCGCTGGAGATCATCCAGCGCGACAAGGTGAGCGTCTTCGAGGGCGTGCCGACCATGTACGGCGCGATGCTGCACCTCCCCGAGCACGGCGACTACGACACCTCGACCCTGCGCGTCTGCGCCTCGGGCGGCGCGTCGCTGCCGGTCGAGCTGCTGCGCAGCTTCGAAGAGGCGTTCAACACCAAGATCCTCGAGGGCTACGGGCTGAGCGAGACGTCGCCGGTCGCGTCGTTCAACCATCCCGACCGCGAGCGCAAGCCCGGCTCGATCGGCACGCCGATCGAGGGCGTCGAGATGAAGGTCGTCGACGAGGACGACCACGAGGTCGCGGCGGGCGAGGTCGGCGAGATCGTCATCCGCGGCCACAACGTCATGAAGGGCTACTGGGGCCGCGAGGAGGCCACGGCCGAGGTCATGAAGGGCGGCTGGTTTCACAGCGGCGACATGGCCAAGGTCGACGAGGGCGGCTACTTCTTCATCGTCGATCGCAAGAAGGACCTCATCATCCGCGGCGGCTACAACGTGTACCCGCGCGAGGTCGAGGAGGTGCTCTACGAGCACCCGTCGGTCCGCGAGGCCGCCGTCGTCGGCGTCCCGCACGACGACCTCGGCGAGGAGGTCGGCGCCGCCGTCGTGCTCAAGGACGGCGAGGACGTCGACGCCGAGGCGATCAAGGCCTACGTCAAGGACAACGTGGCGGCCTACAAGTACCCGCGCCACGTCTGGATCGTCGACGAGCTCCCCAAGGGCCCGACCGGCAAGATCCTCAAGCGCGAGATCGACGTGCCCGCGCCCGCCGATCGCGCCTGACCGCGGGGTCACCGAGCGGTCAGCTTCACGATCCAGTGACGGACAGGGCTTGCGGATCCTGGTACGTTCTCGCGCGACCGGCCGGGGTGAGATCCGGCGAAGCAGGTAGTTGGAGGACACGCTGAAATGGCCAGCGGAACCGTGAAGTGGTTCAGCGACGACAAGGGCTTTGGCTTCATCACGCCCGACGAGGGCGGCAAGGACCTGTTCGTCCACCACAGCGCGATCATCGCCGACGGGTACCGCTCGCTGCCCGAGGGCGCGCGAGTGAACTACGAGGAGGAGGCCGGGGACAAGGGGCCCAAGGCGGTCAACGTCACCCGGGAGTCCTGAGCGCGCCGCGGCGCGGCGCATCGAGCCAGACCGAGGGCCCACCGGCAGGCGGGCCCTCGGTCGTCTCGTTCAGGAGCAGCGCGTCCTCGGACCCCGCCTACGTCAGCAGGATCACGAGGATGATGATGATCAGCAGGGTGCCGAGTCCGATGTACATGCCCTACGTGGTACCCCTGCTCGACGGCCATCACGCAGCGGTCAGCACGAACCGCTCCGGATTTCGGTAGGCCGCAGGCGGGTCCGCTCAGTGGTCGGCGACGGTGCCGTCGGGCGGGTCCAGCGGCAGGCCGGCGTCGTGCCAGGCCTGCAGGCCGCCGGCCATCGAATAGGCGTCGTAGCCGGCGCGGCGGAACGCCTGCGCGGCCATCAGCGACCGGGAGCCGAGGCGGCACTGGAACACCACCGGCTTGTCCTTGTCGATGGTCTGCGCCTGGGCGCTCAGGTGCTCCAGGGCGAGGTGGCGGACGTCGCCGGGGATCCGGCCGGCGTCCCACTCGTAGTCCTCGCGGACGTCGATCACCTGGACCTCGCCGGCGTCGAGGCGCCGCTGCACGTCGTCGGGGGTGACTTCCAGCTCGGGATCGGCCAAGGGGTGCTCGCTCATGTGCTCGGGGGGAACCTCCGCGCCGGAGTCTAGGAAACCCGCGCGGCCGCGCTCGGCTCAGCCGGCGAGCACGAAGCGGGCGGCGAGGCGGTGCAGCGCGTCGGCGCTGCGCGTCAGCTCCTCGGCGGAGGCGACGATCTGCTGGGTCGACGCGACCGTCTCGTGGCTGGAGGCCGCGACCTGCTGGGCGGCGGCCGAGGACTGCTCGGCGACCGTGGCGACCTCGCCGACGTCGGCCTCGACCTTCTGGGAGCTGTCGGCGATCGCGCTGATCGCGCGGGCGATCTCGGCGACGTGCGCGCTGGTCACCTCGACGGCCTCGCCGATCTGCGAGAAGGACGCGCGGGCGGCCTCGACGGTGGCGACGCCGTCCTCGGTGCGGGCGGCGCCGTCCTCGACGACGCTGACGGCCCGCTCCGTCTCGGCCTGGATCTCGGCGATGAGCGTGGCGATCGAGCCGGCGGCCTTCTGGCTCTCCTCGGCGAGCTTGCGGACCTCCTCGGCGACGACCGCGAAGCCGCGACCCTGCTCGCCGGCGCGGGCGGCCTCGATCGCGGCGTTCAAGGCCAGGAGGTTGGTCTGCTGGGCGATGCCGCCGATCGTGTCCACCATCGAGCCGATGCGGGTGGAGCGCTCGCCGAGCGCACGCATCGTGCGCGTGACCTCGGCGGACGCGCCGCTGACGGCGAGCATCGCGTCGCTCGCCGCGCCGACCGCGCTGGCGCCGTCGTGGGCGAGCTCGCGGGCGCGCGTCGCCTGGTCGGCGGCCTCGCTCGCGCCGCGGGCGGACTCCTGGGTGGCGACGGCGACGTCGCTGCTGAGGCTGCGGACGTCGACGACGGCCGAGACCTGGCGCTCGGCGCCGGAGGCGACGTCGTTGACGGCGCGGGCGATCTCGTCGACCGCGCGGCCGGCCTCGCCCGCGTCGACCACGACGCGGCCCGAGACGGCGGCGACGGTCTCGGCCGCCAGCGACAGGTCGGTGACCATGGTGCGCAGGCCGGACGTCATGCCGGCCATCGAGCGGCGCAGCTGGTCGCGGTCGGAGCGCGGCACCAGCTCGCCGGAGAGGTCGCCGGCAGCGACGCGCTCGGCGTGGACGGCGATCGTGCGCAGCTCGGCGAGCATGCGCTGGACGGCGCCGGCCGAGCGGCCGACCTCGTCGAAGTCGTGGACCAGGAGGTCGACGTCGGGCTGGAGGTCGCCGTCGGCGATCGAGCTCGCGGCGCGCGAGATCTCCGACAGCCGCTTCTTGATCTCGATCTGCGACCACAGCGAGATCGCGATGACGCAGAGGACGAAGCCGATCGTCGCGCCGAGGAAGACGGTCTTGGCGCCGCGGATGTCGTGCTGCACGTGGGCGGGGTCGATGCCCGAGATCTGGTGCAGGACGATCTCGATCTCCACGGTGGAGAAGGCCAGCAGCGCAATCACGGCCAGAACGATCCGCATCCGGGTGGACGCGAGGCGGCTGACCTTCGGCGTGGCGTCCACGGTGCTCATGGCCCGCTTGTCGGCAAACAGCCATGAGTCTTGAGGGTCGGTGCGGCCACTCACCCCCAGAACAGGTTGAACAGCCCGAACTGCATCTCCGGGCGCCACGCCACGGCAGGCCCGAGGCGCATGCGCAGCGCGTCGTTGAGGCGGACGAAGCGCCAGGCGTGGAGCGCGTCGATCGCCGCGCCGTTGCCGTCGGGGACGATGAGCGTGCCGGCGGCCGGGCCGGCGGTCGCCGCGGCCATCAGGGCCACGCCGACCTCGGGACGCGCCGCGGCGATCGCGGTGCCGGCGCCCCAGGGGGAGGCGATCGCCCAGCCAAGCAAGCCGTCCGCGCCGCCGTCGACGGCGACGCCCGACAGCGGCACGATCGTGTCGAGGACGGCATCACGGCGCTCGCCGGTCACGAGCCGGTCCAGGGCGCCCATGCCCGCGCGGTCTGACTCGGTGAGGCGCAGGAGGTCGGTCGGCGGGGCGGCGCCCGAGACGCCACGCCACGCCACCGCGCGCTCCTCGGTGACGAACCCGAGCCGCTCGTAGACCGGCCGGCCGGCCTCGGTCGCGTAGAGCAGGACGGTCTGGGAGCCACGGGCGCGCAGCCACCGCACGGCGGCCTCGGTCAGCGCGGCGCCGAGCCCGCGCCTCCGGGCCTCAGGTGCCACGCCGAGCGCCCCGATCCAGCCGGTGCTCGCGAACGCCGCGACGCACGCGACGCCGCTGACCCCGCCGCCTTCGCCCTCGGCCACGAGGATCGCGCCGTGCGGCGAGCGCCGCGGGTACTCGAGCAGCCGGGCCACCTGCGTGCCGAAGCCCGCACGCCGCAGGACGTCGACCGCGAGGGGCACCTCGCGATCGGTGGCCGGGCGGATCGCCGATGCGAGTCGCACCGGCCGCAGCCTACTCAGCGCGGGCGTCCGGGTCCCCTAGTAGCGCGGCGGGGGCGGATCGTCGTAGCGATCGCGCGTCACGACGGTCCCGCGGCGGTTGTAGACGAGCAGCATGAACAGCGAGATGAGCAGCCCGATCACCCCCACGATCAGCAGGATGAGCCCCACCGTCGGCACGTCGACGCCGCTCACCGTGTCCGAGACGGCGTAGCGCAGGATCGCGCCGACCGCGATGAGGAAGAGAGAGGTTCCGATGCCCATGGATCGGTGGGGTACCCCGGACGAATACCCTTCACCCGCATGAGCACGACCGTGACCGACGTGTACGAGATCCCCCAGGAGCACAAGGACTTCCGCGATCTCGTGCGGCAGCTCGCGGTCGAGCGCGTCGCGCCTCGCGCCCAGGACATCGACGCCCAGGACGAGTACCCGTGGGACATGCGCAAGCTCCTCTCCGAGAACGACGTCCTCGCGCTGCCCTTCGAGGAGGAGCACGGCGGCACCGGCACCGGCACGCTCATGCTGCAGATGGCCGTCGAGGAGCTGGCCAAGGCCTCGGCGTCGGTCGCGCTGATGCTCATGGTCCAGGAGCTCGGCTCGCTGCCCATCAGGCTCTTCGGCTCCGAGGAGCTCAAGAACCGCTTCCTGCCGCGCTGCGCGACCGGCGAGTGGTCGCCCGCGTTCTGCCTGAGCGAGTCCGAGTCGGGCTCCGACGCCGCCGGCATGCGGACGACCGCCGTGCTGGACGGCGACGAGTGGGTCATCAACGGCACCAAGACCTGGATCACCAACGCCGGCATCGCCGACTTCTACGTGGTCTTCGCCTCGACCGACCGGGCCAACCGGCGGGTCACGGCGTTCGTCGTCGAGAAGGAGCGCGAGGGCTTCTCGGTGCCCAACTACGAGCACAAGCTCGGCATCCACGGCTCGCCGACCGGCTCACCGGTCTTCGACGACGTGCGGGTGCCGCAGGAGAACGTCATCGGCGAGGTCGGGCGCGGCATGAGTGTCGCGCTCGGGACGCTCGAGCGCACGCGGCTCGGCGCCGCCGCCCAGGCCGTCGGCATCGCGCAGGGCGCGACCGACTACGCCGTCCAGTACGCCAAGGAGCGCATCGCCTTCGGCAAGCCGATCATCGAGCTGCAGGGCCTGCAGTTCAAGCTCGCCGACATGCAGACCAAGACGGCCGCGGCACGCGAGCTGCTCTACAAGGCCTGCTCGATGATGGACCGCGACGACCCCGACAAGGCGCTCTACAGCTCGATGGCCAAGCTGTTCGCCTCCGACGCGGCTATGAACGTGACCGTCGAGGCCGTGCAGGTCCTGGGCGGCTACGGCTACGTCAGCGACTACCCGGTCGAGCGCATGATGCGCGACGCCAAGATCACCCAGATCTACGAGGGCACCAACGAGATCCAGCGCGTCGTCATCGCGCGCCAGCTCGCGAGGTAGTCTCAGGGGCGACGTCCATGCCGCTGCGCCGCACCGCCTTCGCCGCCGTCCTCGCCCTGAGCCTCGGGCTCACGGTGATCGTGCTGCTCGACGGCGGCTTCAGCGCCGTCGGCTGGGTGCGCCTGGCCGAGATGCTCGGCGTCGTGATCACGGCCGGCGCCGCGCTGCTGGGAGCGATGGCGATCGTCGGCGTCCGGATGGCGGGCTGGCAGGAGCCGGAGTCCGAGGAGGAGTTCGAGCGCGTGGTGCTGCGCGCCGAGCGCCTGGCGCGCGACGGCACCGCGGCCGAGCCCGACGAGCAGGAGTTCCTGGAGCTCGACCCCTACGACGACGGCGACTTCGAGGAGCTCGTCCGCGACGCGATGGACGACCTGCCGGACCTGCTGCGCGCCGCGCTGGACCGCAACGTCGCCGTCGTCATCTCCGACGGCGGCCGCCGCCACGGGGCCTACGGGCTCTACAACGGCGACGGCGCCTCGCGCGACGACTACCCCGACCGCATCATCATCTTCCGCGACACGCTCCGGCGGGACTTCGGCCACGACGCCGACCTGCTGCGCCACCAGGTCACCGTGACCGTGCGCCACGAGCTGGCGCATCACATCGGCTTCGACGAGCTGGGCGTCAGGGACCTCGGCCTGTGAGCTGAGAAGCGTCGCGGCGCCGCGCTGCCTCGACGTACCATGCGCGGCGCCCATGATGATCGTGATGACCCCTCAGGCGACGTCGGCCGAGATCGACGCCGTCGTCGCCCGTGTCGAGACCACCGGCGTGCACGTGGTCGTGATGCCCGGCGAGCTGACGACCGCGATCGGCGCGATCGGGGACCCGGTCGGCGTGGCCGAGCTGGGGCTGGAGGGCATGAGCGGCGTCGACCGCGTCGTGCCGATCTCACGCCCGTACAAGCTCGCGTCCAGCGAGCTGAGCCACCACGAGCCGTCCACCTTCGACATCGCGGGACGCACCGTCGGCGGCGGATCGACCTTCACGCTGATCGCGGGGCCGTGCACGGTCGAGACCCGGGAGCAGACCATCGAGGTCGCCCACGCGGTCAAGGCCGGCGGCGCGGCGATGCTGCGCGGCGGGGCGTTCAAGCCCCGGACGTCGCCGTTCGCGTTCAAGGGCCTCGGCGTCCCGGCGCTGGAGATCCTGGCCGAGGCGCGGGCGCAGACCGGCCTGCCCGTCGTCACAGAGCTGCTCGACAGCGCGCACGCCGACGTCATCGCGGAGTACGCCGACGTCGTGCAGATCGGCGCCCGCAACATGCAGAACTACGCGCTGCTGGAGGTCGCCGGCCGGCTCGGCAAGCCCGTCCTGCTCAAGCGCGGGCTGGCGTCGTCGCTGGACGAGCTGCTGATGGCCGCCGACTACGTGCTCAAGGAGGGCAACGAGGCGGTGATCCTGTGCGAGCGCGGCATCCGCACCTTCGAGACCGCCACGCGCTTCACGCTCGACCTCGGGGCGATCCCGTGGCTGAAGCTCCACACGCACCTGCCGGTGATCGTCGACCCGTCGCACGCGGCCGGCGACCGCCGGCTGGTCGAGCCGCTCTCGCGCGCGGCCGCCGCGGTCGGCGCCGACGGCATCATCGTCGAGGTCCACGAGGATCCCGAGCACGCGCTGTGCGACGGGCCGCAGGCGATGTACGCGTCGTCGTTCGCGGCGTACGCCCGCGGCGTCGCGGCGCACGCGCAGCTGCTGGGCAAGACGCTGGCGTAGGTCACGGCCGGACGCTCTAGCCTTGCGGCTGCCCCATGGGCGATCGCGAGCCGCTGACCAATCGCGTCGTCGAGGCCGTCGAGTCGCACCTGCGCGACCGCGTGTCGACGAGCACGCTGCGCCGGGCCTACCGGCTCGGCTACCTGGTCCTGCGTCCGTGGTGGTTCGTCACCCGGCCGCACACCCTCGGCGTCAAGGCCGTCGTCCGCTGCGGCGAGCAGATCCTCGTCGTGCGCCACACCTACGCGCGGCGCGACCAGTGGGACCTGCCCGGCGGGTTCCTGCGGCCGGGGGAGGACGCCGAGCTCGCCCTGCGGCGCGAGCTGGGCGAGGAGCTCGGCATCGCGCCGGTCGAGGTCATGCTGATCGCCGTCGTCGCCTCCCGCGCCGACCGCAAGCGCGAGCGGCTCTTCACCTATGTGGCCGACGTCGCGGACATGGCCATCTCGCCGTCGGAGGCCGAGATCGCCCAAGCCCACTGGGTCGCCCACGACGCGCTGCCGGCCGGCACGAACCGCTTCGGACGCCGCATGGTCGCGCGCGCCTACTGGGAGCTGTGGCAGGACGCCGCGGAGCGGCCCGGGCCGTGAGGTTGGCCACGGCGGCAGCCATGCTCCGCAATATGGTGGGCCATGGCTCGCACTCCGCTGCTCGATGGCCTCCAGCACGCCGCCGCCCGCGCGGCCGCAGACGACGAGGGAACGACGCGCCGCAGGTTCCTCGCGCGCACCGGGACGCTGGCCGCCGGCGCGGCGGTGACGAGCTGGCCCGTGCGGCCGGCCTTCGCCGCCTCCCAGCAGCCGCGGATCGTCGTGGTCGGCGCAGGGCTGGCGGGCCTGACCGCGACCTACCGGCTGCAGCAGGCCGGCTACCAGCCGCAGCTGCACGAGGCGTCGACGCGCGCGGGCGGCCGGTGCTGGTCGATCCGCGGCGTCTTCGCCGACGGCCAGATCGCCGAGCACGGCGGCGAGCTGATCGACACCAACCACATCGCGATGAAGCAGCTCGTCAGCGAGCTCGGGCTGCAGCTCGACAACCTCTTCCAGGCCGAGCCGGCGGGCACGGAGCCGGTCACCTATTTCGACGGCCGGCCCTACACCTGGGGCGACGCGACCAACGACCTCAAGGCGATCTGGCAGCAGATCCACAGCGACGTGTCGGACGCCTCGTACCCGACGACCTACCACTCCTCGACGCAGCGCGGCCGCGAGCTCGACGCGATGAGCGTCGCGCAGTGGATCGCGACCTACGTCCCCGGCGGCGCGGCGTCGAACCTCGGCCAGCTGCTCGACGTGGCCTACAACATCGAGTACGGCGCCGAGACGTCGGACCAGGCGTCGCTGAACATGCTGTACCTCCTGGGCTACGCGGGCCAGGGCAACCTGCGGATCTTCGGCAAGTCCAACGAGAAGTACCACGTGCGCGGCGGCAACGACCAGGTCGCCCAGGGCCTCGCCACGCGGATCGGCAGCGCCCTGCGCTACGGGTCGCAGCTGGTCGCCGTGGCGACCAACGCCGACGGCACGCAGACGCTGAGCTTCCGGCAGGGGTCCAAGACCGTCTCGGTGGTGGCCGACCGCGCGATCCTCGCCCTGCCGTTCTCGATGCTGCGCTCGGTGGACCTCACCAAGGCGGCCTTCGGCACGGAGAAGCGGTG
The DNA here is from genome assembly GCA_025964055.1 of Conexibacter sp. Lineage (GTDB taxonomy): Bacteria > Actinomycetota > Thermoleophilia > Solirubrobacterales > Solirubrobacteraceae > Baekduia. The sequence continues at coordinate 3,087 of JAOPZP010000013.1, read as the reverse complement.
GGCGATCGACGAGCTCGGCATGGGCACCAACTCGAAGCTGAACCTCGGGTTCTCCCGGCGCCACTGGGAGACGCTCGGCAACAACGGCGACACCTACGCAGACACCGGCTACCAGGCGACGTGGGAGGTCAGCCGCGCGCAGCCCGGCACGTCGGGGATCCTCGTGGACTACACCGGCGGGCGGATCGGCACGACGTTCGGCACCGGCACCCCGCAGGACCTGGCCAAGCGGTTCCTCGGGCAGATCGAGCCGGTCCTGCCCGGCCTCACCGCCGCGTGGGACGGCCGCGCGACGGTCGACGCCTGGCCCACGCATCCGTGGACGAAGGGGTCCTACTCGTACTTCAAGGTCGGGCAGTACACGCGCTTCTCGGGCGCCGAGGCCGAGGCGGCGGGGGCCTGCCACTTCGCCGGCGAGCACACCTCCCAGGACTTCCAGGGCTACCTCAACGGCGCGGTGGAGAGCGGCCAGCGGGCGGCGAGCGAAGTGCTCGCGGCGCTGAAGAAGTAGGGTTGCGCTTGGGAATAGCCCGATCGGGCTACTACCCTTCCGTCTCAAGGCCCCGTGGTGTGCGACCGCCGGGGGATAAACCTGCCCGTGGTGTGCGACCGCCGGGCTTCATCTCCGAGAGGATCATTCTCAATGCCCGAAGCCGTCATCGTCGACGCCATCCGGACGCCCGTCGGCCGAGCCTTCAAGGGCTCGCTCGCCACGCTGCGCCCCGATGAGACCCTCGCGTTCGTGGTGGACCAGCTCCTGGAGCGCAACCCCGACGTGGATCCGACCACCATCGAGGAGCTCGTGGCCGGCTGCGGCATGCAGCAGGGGCTGCAGGCCAACAACATCGCCCGCATCGCCGTGCTGCTGTCGGACAAGCTGACGCAGAGCACCAACGGCTCGACGATCTCGCGCTACTGCGCGTCCGGCCTCGACGCCATCCGCTCCGCCGCCAACTCCGTCGCCGCAGGCCAGGGCGACATCTACCTCGCCGGCGGCGTCGAGTTCGTCTCGCGCTACAACGCCAGCGCGGAGGCTGCGCACCCCGAGGACCAGAACGAGCAGCTGCAGGGCAACGACGGTCGCCCCAACGCCTACATCGCGATGGGCCTGACCGCCGAGAACGTCGCCGAGCGCTACGGCGTCTCGCGCGAGGACCAGGACCGCTACGCCCAGCGCTCGCAGGAGCGCGCCGTGGCCGCCCAGGAGGCCGGGGTGTTCGATCGCGAGATCGTGCCGGTCACGCTGGCCGACGGCACCGTCGTCTCCAAGGACGACGGCCCGCGTGCGTCCTCGACGTACGAGAAGCTCGCCACGCTGGAGCCCGCCTTCAAGCCCGGCGGCACCGTGACGGCCGGCAACTCGTGCCCGCTCAACGACGGCGCGGCCGCCGCGCTCATCATGAGCGCCGAGAAGGCCGCGGAGCTCGGCCTCAAGCCGCGCGCCCGCATCATCACCGCCGCCACTTGGGGCAACGAGCCCGAGTACATGGGCGTCGCGCCGATCGGGGCCATCAAGAAGGCGCTGGACCGGGCCGGCATGTCGGCCTCCGACATCGACATCACCGAGCTCAACGAGGCGTTCGCCGCACAGGTGCTGCCGATCGCCTCCGAGGTCGGGATCGACCTCGACACGCTCAACCCGCACGGCGGCGCGATCGCGCTCGGCCACCCGTTCGGCATGACGGGCGTGCGCATCATGACCACGCTGCTCAACGACCTCGAGACCCTCGACAAGACCGTCGGCCTCGAGACGATGTGCGTCGCCCAGGGTCAGGGCGAGGCCATGATCATCGAGCGCCTCAACTAGCCGCTCAACCAAGAGCATCATGTCGGTCCGGAGGCCCGCCACCGCGCGGGCCTCCGGCGTTCTCTGGCAGGATCCGCGCCCATGACCTACGCCTTGCCGGAGATCGACGACCGCTTCCTGACCGAGGCGCCGATCGTGGTGCCGGCGATCGTCGAGCTGGCCGCCACGCCGGAGGAGGTCTGGGAGGCGCTGGGCAGCGACGCGATGTGGTCCTGGGCGCCGATCATCGATCAGCTGGAATGGGTCACGCCCCGGCCGCAGGTCCCCGGCGCCATCCGGCGGCTGCGGCTGCTGAAGGCCGTGACGATCGAGGAGGAGTTCTACCGCTGGGACGCGCCGCACCGCGCGACGTTCCGCGTGACCCAGCAGAGTCGCCGCCTCTTCGACGGCCTCGCCGAGGACTTCCTCGTCGAGGCGACGCCGGGCGGCGCGCGCCTGACGTGGACGATGGCCGTCGCGCCGCGCAAGCTGCCCGGCGGCGGGGCCGCGGCGCGGCTCGTCCCGCTGCTGGCGAAGGGCAACGCCGCCGCGATCGGCGGCATCCGCAAGATCCTTCCGCGCTGAGCGGGAAGGATCCGCCGCCGGCGGCGTCGGACCGGGCATGAGCGCGCTCGCGGTCCGGACGATCGCCACCGTCGTGACGGTCGCGGCGGCGATCGTGGCCGTGCCCGGCGCGGCGCGCGCGGCCGACCATCCCGTGTCGTTCCCGACCGGGTTCGCCGCAGGCCCCTACTCGCCCGACGCCGTCGAGGCGGGCGCCGGGGACACGGTGACGTTCGGCGGGGCGTTCGCGTCGCACCCGCTGGTGTGGACGACGGGCGACTTCCCGACGCAGTCGTCGGGGACCACGGGCCAGTTCGCGTTCGCCCGGCCGGGCCTGTACCGCTTCCACTGCCAGATCCACCCGACGATGACCGGCAGCGTCCACGTCGCCGGCAACGCGTTCGCCACGCCCGACTTCGGCTGGGCGCCGGCGGCGCCGCAGGCGGGCCAGGCGGTGACGTTCTCGGCGACCGGCTTCGCCGACCCCGACGGGACGATCGCCCGCTACGAGTGGGATCTCGACGGCGACGGGAGCTTCGAGAGCGTCGGCGCGCAGACGTCGCACACCTACCCGGCGGCGACGAGCGTGACCGTCGCGCTGCGCTACGTCGACGACGGCCACGAGACCTCGCCCGCGACGGCGCACGTGGTGACGATCGCGCCGGGCCCGGCGGGCGGCGGCGGGGGCGGGGGTGGAGGCGGAGGCACGGGTCTGCCGCCCGCACCGGGCGGCGGCG
>JAOPZP010000004.1 GCA_025964055.1 Conexibacter sp. | reverse complement strand
GCGATCGGCGGGATCACGCTCGTGGCCACGTGGTGGGCGCACCGGCGCAGACGCCCCGCCGGCGCGGAGCCGGCGCGTTCAGCCGGGCCGCGAGGTGCTTCGGCGGCCGGTCGCCGCTAGCGCGTCGGCCAGGTCGCCCCAGAGATCCTCGGCCTGTTCGCAGCCGACGCTGAGGCGCACGAGCGAGGGTGGGAGGTGCTCTTGGCCGTGGTGGGAAGCGCGGCGTTCGATCGTCGACTCGACGCCGCCCAGGCTGGTGGCGTGGTGGATGATCCGGAGGCTCCGGCAGAGCGCGTCGGCGCGGTCGGCGCCGCCCCGGACGTCGAAGGAGATCATCGCGCCGGGTCCGCCGAGCGTCTCGGCCGCGACGGCATGGGTGGGATGGTCCGGGAGGCCGGGGTAGCGCGTGAGCTCGACCTCGGGGTGGGCGGCCAACCGCTCGGCGAGGATCTGGGCGGTGGCGGTCGCCTGGCGCAGCCGCAAGGGCAGCGTGCGCGCGCCGCGCAGCGCCAGGAAGGTCTCCAGCGCGCCGGGGACGGCGCCGGCGAGTGCGCGGCGCTCGCGCAGCCGTGCCGAGAGCGCGGGCGAGCGTGCGGCCGCGACGCCGAGCAGCAGGTCGGCGTGACCGCCGATGAACTTGGTGGCCGAGTGCACCGCGAGGTCGGCGCCGAGCTCCAGCGGGCGCTGGGCCAGCGGCGTGGCAAGCGTGTTGTCGACCGCGACGAGCGTTCCCGCGCGGCGCGGCGCGGCGCAGATGGCCGGAACGTCGGCCACCGCCAGCAGCGGGTTGGACGGCGACTCGAGCCACAGCAGGTCGGCGGTGCGCGCGGCCGAGCGCCAGGCCTTCGTGTCGGTGACCGCGAGGCGGGTGAGCATCCACCTCCCGGTGCGCCCGCCGTGCTCGGCGAGGTGCATCACCCGCTGGTAGCAGTCGTCGGGCAGGACGACCGACGCGCCGACCGGCAGCAGGTCGAACACCGCGGCGACGGCCGCCATGCCGGAGGAGAACGCGACCGCGTCGCCGCGCTCCCAGCCGCCGAGCAGCGCCTCGAAGGCCTCCCACGTCTCGGTGGCGTGCTCGCGGCTGTAGTAGCGCTCGTCGCCGTGGACGAAGTTGGAGGCGAGGACCGGGCCCACGTTCAGCGGATCGCCGGCGGCTTGGCGTCCGCGTCCGCCGAGCACGGCCCAGGTCTCGTCCGAGACGTCGCGGGGCCCGGCGGTCACGTCGCGTCGTCGTCGAGCGTCGGCCGGCGCAGCCAGGCGCGCACCTCGCCGACGACCACCAGCGGGACGCCGTCGCTGCGATAGCCGAGGACGGGCAGCCCCTGGGTGATCGCGGTGGCGATCCACTCGGGCTCGACGACGAGGTCGGAGGCGAGCGCCTCGGTCACGGGGCGGGGACGATCCGCATGTAGGGCAGCGGCTGCTCCCAGCCGTCGGGGTAGCGCTCGCGGGCCTGCTCGTCGCTGACCGAGCCGGCGATGATCGCGTCCTCGCCGGGCTGCCACTGGGCGGGGGTGCTCAGCTGGTGCTCGGCGGTCAGCTGCAGGGAGTCGAGGACGCGCAGGACCTCGTCGAAGTTGCGGCCGGTGCTCATGGGGTAGATGAGCACCAACTTGATCTTCTTGTCCGGCCCGACGACGAAGACGTTGCGCAGCGTCGCGTTCTGAGCGGCGGTGCGGGCGGTCGGGTCGCCGGTCGCGTCGGCCCCGAGCATCCCGTAGGCCTTCGAGATGGCATGGTCGGTGTCGGCGATGATGGGGTAGTTGACGGTGGCGCCCTGCGACGCCGCGATGTCCTCCGACCACGCCGCGCTGCCCTCGACCGGGTCCGTGGAGATGGCGATGATCTTGGTGCCGCGGCGGTCGAACTCAGGCTTGATCGAGGCCATGTAGCCCAGCTCGGTCGTGCAGACCGGGGTGAACGCGCGCGGATGGGAGAACAGGACGGCCCAGTCGTCGCCGATCCACTCGTGGAAGCGGATCTCTCCGTCGGTGGTCTGGGCGGTGAAGTCGGGGGCGGTGTCGCCGATGGTGAGGCTCATGATGGCTCCAGGGTACGGGCGCTTCAGACGAAAGGCGACCCGGATTCGGTATATATCGCGCTACGATATCGCGAGGCGATACGAAACGTCAACGCGACCGACCCGGAGTTGTCGATGAACAAGTTCGAAGCGATCAAGCAGGAGCAGGACGGCCTCGACGGCCGCCTGGCCGTCGATCGTGCGGCGGCGGAGGGTCGCGAGGCGCTCGACGACGCCGATCTGTTCCGCATGAAGTGGAGCGGCTTCTACGAGCACAACACCAAGGATGGGCACTTCATGCTGCGCGTGAAGGTCGTCGGCGGCATCCTCAGCGCCGAGCAGGCCGACGTCCTGGCCTGGATCGCCGAGGAGCACGGCCGCGGGGTCCTGGACTGCACGACGCGCCAGTGCGTGCAGATCCACTGGATCACGATGGACGTCGCGCCCGAGATCCTGCGTCGCCTGGCGGCCGTGGGGCTGACGACCACCGGCGCGTGCGGCGACGTGACGCGCAACGTCATCGGCTGCCCGCTGGCCGGCATCGGCCACGACGAGATCGCCGACGGCCATGCGATCGCGCAGGCGCTGCACGCGCACTTCCTGGGCAACCGGGAGTTCTCCAACCTGCCGCGCAAGTACAAGATCAGCGTCACCGGCTGCGCCGAGGACTGCGCCAACGGCCTCATCAACGACGTCGCGTTGACGGGCGCCGTCGCCGGCGACGGGACCAAGGGCTACAACCTGCGCGTCGGCGGTGGCCTGTCGGCGGTGCCGCGCTTCGCGCGCTGGATCGACGTCTTTGTCACGCCTGACGAGGTGCCGGAGGTCGTCGAGCACGTCACCGCGATCTTCCGCGACGCCGACGACAACCGCCGCGCGCGCGGCAAGGCGCGGTTCAAGTTCCTGCTCGACCGCGTCGGGCCCGAGGCGTTCCGCGAGGACTTGGAGGCTCGCGTCGGCCGCCCGCTGCGCCGCGGCGCCGCACACGTGCCCGATCACCGGAGCCACGACCACATCGGCGTCACGCCCCAACGCGACGGCGTGACCTCCGCGGTCGGGCTCTGCGTGCCGATCGGACGGTTGCGCGCCGAGCAGTTCCAGGCCGTCATCGCGCTGGCGCGCACGTACGGCACGGGAGAGGTCCGGCTGACCCACCAGCAGAACGTCCTGATCCCGCACGTGCCCAACGAGCGCGTCGACGCGCTGCTCGCCGAGCCGCTGATCCGCGACGAGCTGCCGGCCCGGCCCGAGCTGTTCACGCGCGGGCTCCAGACCTGCACCGGCAAGGAGTTCTGCGGCCTGGCCAAGGTGTTCACCAAGGAACGCGCCGCCGGCATCGCCGAGACGCTCAACGCCCACGCGCGCGCCGCCGGCCACGGCGAGGACCTGCGGGTGCACTTCGCCGGCTGCTCCTCGAGTTGCGCCCAGCACCAGATCGCCGACATCGGCATCGAGGGCGTCCTCAAGCGCCACGAGGGCGAGATGGTCGAGGCCATGGACATCAGGGTCGGCGGCCGCCTCGGTCCCGACCCCCGCTTCGGCTCCGTCGTCGTCAGGAAGGTGCTCGCCGACGACCTCGACGGCAGGCTGCTGGAGATCCTCGACCTCTTCGATCGCCACCGTGAGCCGGACGAGACGTTCCGCGCGTTCGCGGCGCGCGTGGGGGACGTATGGTGGGAGGAGCGCCTGGCCGAGCCCGACGCCGTCAGCGCCTGATCTCCGGATGGGCCGCCCGCATGCAACGCTTGCGCCGATGGCTCCCTCGGTCGACGACGCGCGCTTCGCGCAGCTCGCCGCGCTGCGCGCGGGCATCCGCCGCTACCTCGCCTGGGCCGAGCAGTGCGCCCGCGACCACGGGATGACCCCGGCGCAGGTCCAGCTCGCGCTGGCGATCCGCGCCCACGACGACCCGGCCGGCCCGACGCTGACCGACCTGGCCGAGACCCTGCTGCTGCGCCACCACAGCGTCGTCGGCCTCGTCGACCGCGCCGAGCGCAACGGCTTCGTGCAGCGCGAGCGCGACCCGAAGAACCAGACGCTCGTGCACGTCCAGCTGACCCCGGTGGGCGCCGAGCGCCTGGAGGCGCTCAGCGCGCTGCACCTCGACTGGCTGGCCGAGCACGGCGCCGAGATCGGCGACGTCTGGCGCTCGTTCGCCTGAGGCCGTTGGACCATTGCCACCCAAGGCGATGAGAGTCATCCTCGGCAACGATGCTCTTCCGCCAGATCACGCACGACGACCTCGGCTGCGCGTCCTACCTGGTCGGCGACGAGCACGCGGGGGTCGCGGCGGTGGTCGACCCGCGCTTCGAGGTCGACGTCTACCTCGAGCTGGCCCGCTACATGGGGGTGAGCATCGAGCACGTCTTCGAGACCCACAACCACGCCGACCACGTCTCCGGCCACGGCCGGCTGGCCGCCGCGACCGGCGCGACGATCCACGTCCACCGCGCCGCGGCCCCGCAGTACGAGCACGAGCCGTTCGACGACGGCGCCGAGTTCCTGTTGGGGTCGGTCACGATCCGCGCGCTGCACACGCCGGGGCACCGTCCCGAGCACACCGCGTTCGCGCTGATCGACGGCCGTCGCGGCGCGCAGCCGTGGGCGGTGCTGACCGGCGACACGCTGTTCGTCAACGGGGTGGCCCGTCCGGACCTGGCGATCGAGAAGTCCGAGGGCGCGCGCGGCATCTTCCGCTCGCTGCACGGCAAGCTGCTGACGCTGGACGACGGCGTCGAGATCTGGCCCGGCCACCTGGGCGGCTCGATGTGCGGCGGGCCCGGGATGGACATGAAGGTCTCGTCGACGATCGGCTTCGAGAAGGCCTGCAACCCGACGCTGGCGATCGCCGACGAGGACGCGTTCGTCGAGGACGCGCTGGCCCGGCTGGGTCCGCAGCCGCCGAACTTCCACGCGATCGTCGAGCTCAACACGGGGCCGCTGCTGACCGATGGCGTCGAGCTGCTGCCGCTCGCCCCGCGCCAGGTCGAGCACCACCGCCTGGCCGGCGCGCTGCTGGTCGACGTGCGCACCGACCAGCAGTTCGACGACGCCCACATCCCGGGCGCGATCTGCAACCCGATGCTGCGCGCCGGGTTCGGCTCCAAGCTGGCGTGGCTGGCCGATCGCGACCAGGAGACCGTCTTCGTCGGCCGCGACGACGAGGACGGCCGCCGCGCCGGGCAGCTCGCGGTCGCCGTCGGCATCCGCCGGCTCGGCGGGTACGTGCACGGCGGGATGACGAGTTGGTGGCAGGAGAAGCGCGCCGTCGCGCACATCGAGCGCCTCGCACTCGACGACCTGCCCGCCCGCGCCGACGCCGACGACCGCCTGCAGATCCTCGACGTGCGCGAGCGGTCCGAGTGGGACGCGGGCCACATCCCCGGCTCGGCCTTCACGCCCTGGCATGACATCGACGGCGTGCCGGAGGGACTCGACGCCGACCGGCCGATCGCGGTCGTCTGCGGCTCCGGCCAGCGCGCCGCGACCGCGGCGAGCCTGCTCCAGCGCTTCGGCGCCACCGACGTCACGCATGTGGTGGACGGCGGCGTGCCGAGATGGGGCAGGCTCGGCCGGTCGCTGGTCTGCTGAACGCCGGCCGGCCGGCGCGTGCGGCGGCTGTAGGGCCGCCGCGCGCTAACCGGATGCCAACGTAGCCCGCCAGGGAGGGCAACCGCCGCGCTCCTACGTTCTGGTCTCCACCGGATCGGAGTGCCATGAACCTCACCAGCCCACCCACCCAGCTCCGCCGCGAGCCGGCGCCGGACACCCTCCGCGGCCTGAGCATCGTCCTGCCCTGCTTCGACGAGGCCGAGAACCTGCCCGACGC
>JAOPZP010000528.1 GCA_025964055.1 Conexibacter sp. | reverse complement strand
CGGTGCGACGGCGGTGTGCTGCCGGCCGAGGGCGACGGACGCGGCGGTGAGCACGACGGCACAGCTGATGGTGACGAGCGCCAGACGGCGACGGGCCAAAGACACGCGAGGTCAACCTATTGGGTCGTCCCGACGGGTTCCGGTATCCAGGCAGACCGACCGGGCGGGCGTCGGATCCGCTATGGAGCCGCCGCTCGGGCGGGGGGCCGCCGCTGCTCACGGCGCCAGGCGCTGAAGAGGGCCGTGAGCGCCGCGACCCAGGCCGCGCCCAGCACGTAGCCGGCCACCACGTCGGACGCGAAGTGCACGCCGAGGGCCACCCGCGAGAAGCCGATCGCGAGCACGGCGACCGCTGCGACCACGACGACGGCGGCCCGGGCGGCTCCCCGCAGGGCCGGCAGGAAGACGAGCAGCAGCACGCACGCGGCGACCATCGCCGACTGCGCGTGCCCACTCGGGAAGCTCAGCCCGTTGGCGTGCGCGACCGGATCCGGCAGCACGGGCCGGGCGCGATGCACGGCCAGCTTGACCAGCCCGTTGAGCAGCGACCCGCCGGCCATCGCCACGACGACGAAGAGCGCGAGCCGCCTGCGTCCGCGCCACGCCAGCCAGGCGGCGAGCGCCGCGAACGCGACCAGGTAGACGGGCGCCGAGCCGATCGTGCTGAGGACCTTCATCGCCGTGACGAACGCGGGATGACCCGCGGCGTAGCCGTGCAGCTCGTCGCGCGCGCCCTCGTCGACGTCGAGCAGCGGATCCCAGCTCGACTGGACGAGGAACAGCAGCAGCCCGAACGGCACGGCCACGAGCGCGAGCGCGACCAGCACGAGGACCGCCCGGACACCGAAGCGCCGTGCCGGCTGGGACGAGCGGTGCGGCGAGGTCAAGCTCAGACAGCCAGGGTTGCCCGGAAAGGAGCGGGAGGCAACCGGTCGAGGGTTGTCTGCGTCGCGCGGACTCGGGGTACGACAGGACCATGCTCACGATCCTGTTGATCATCCTCGTGGTGTTGCTGCTGACCGGAGGCATCGGCTACTCGCGCCGCGGGCGTCGCCTTTAGCGCTCGTCGCCTGATCGCTTCGCCGACCGAGCGCATCCGCGCGGCCTTCTCAGCGCATGGCGAGCAGCGCGTCGATGTCCTCGACCGCGCAGAACGGCATCAGCGCCACGGCAACGAGCTGCGGCAGCGCCTGGGGGAGCTGCTCCACGCGGTCCTCGGCCACGTGCTTGGTGATCACGTGCACCACCGACATCCCGATCAGCTGCGACGTCAGCGCGGGCACGAGGTCGGTGCCGATCCGCTCGAACCCGGGCGTGAGGAACGACGTGAACGCCTCGACCGCCGTCTCGAGGCGCAGGCTGCCGTCGGCCCCGAGCGTCTGCACCGCATCCACGTTGGCGTGGACGTAGGTGGGCTCGGACCCGAGCAGCTCGAGGAAGGCCTCCAGCCCGTCGCGCACGCGTGCCGGCCACGGCACGCCGTCGGTGCGATCCAACACGTAGGCCAACGTGCGGTGGAACGTCCACGCGAACAGCGCGTAGAAGCACCCCTCCACGTCGCCGAACTCGCGCCGGATCCGCCGTCGGGACCAGCCTGACTCGATCGCGATCTCGGCGACCGTCGAGCGTTCATAGCCGCGCCTGGCGAGCACGCGGGCGACGGCGGCCAGAACGGCGTCCCGATCCGCCTGCACCGCGAACCCGACGTGCGCCATAGGCGAACGATACCGAGCAATGGTGCAGGCGTCAGTGCTCGTATCGCCGAGCGCCGCAGCCTCGGGATGCCTCAGTCCGCCGCCACCGCCGCGCCGTGCAGCTGGTCGGCGAACGCGTCCGAGGTCATGACGTCGGAGAACATGGGGTAGTCGAACCGGATCGCGTTCTCGTGCTCCTCCGGTGACGTCGCCGCGACGCAGTCCGAGAGCGTGATGACCGCGTAGCCCTTCTCGTAGCCGGTCCGCATCGTCGACTCCACGCAGCAGTTCGTCAGGAAGCCGCCGAGCGCGATGGTGGTGATCCCGCGCGCCCGCAGGATGAAGTCGAGGTTCGTCGTGGCGAACGTGTCGAGGCCGCGCTTGCCCTCGACCACCACGTCGCCCTCCTGGGGCGCGAGCGCGTCGACGATCTCCGCGCCCCACTCGCCCTTGACGAACGCCGTGGAGTCCACGACGCCCTTGAGGATCCCGTACGGGTGATCCGACAGCTCGCCGTAGCCGGGGGCGAAGGTGATCGGCGCGTGGACGATCGTCGCGCCGGCCGCGCGCGCGGCCTCCACCAGCCGGCGCGTGTTCGCCAGCATCCCGGTCTGCTCCATCACGGGCTGCACCGCGCCGTGGAGCGCGCCCCCTTCCGACGTAAAGTCGTTCTGGTACTCGATCAGCACCACCGCGGTGCGCTTGGGATCGACGGGCACGGGAGGGTCCTTTCCAGCGGCAAGTGGGGGTTCCAACTGTAACTCGCCGGCCGCGGCGCGGCGACCGGTGCGCGCGTGGCGAGACATCTGCGGGACGAGACCGTCCGC
>JAOPZP010000521.1 GCA_025964055.1 Conexibacter sp. | reverse complement strand
CCAGGTCGCCGACCGAGCGGAAGCGCCCGCCGCCGGTGCGCTCGGCCACCAGCGCCTCGATCTCCTCGCGCCCGACCCCGAGCACGTAGTGCAGGCCGACCCGGACCGCGCCCTCGGGCGTGACCGTGCAGCCGGCCTCGCTCTCGTTGACGTCGGGCGGAAGGATCTCGATTCCCCGCCGCTGGGCCTCGTGGACCAGGGCGTCGGGCGGATAGAAGCCCATGGGCTGCTCGTCGAGCAGCGCGACCAGGAACTCCTCGCCGTAGTGCACCCGCAACCACGTCGACTGGTAGGCCAGCAGGCCGAAGGCGGCGCCGTGGGCCTTGGGGAACCCGAAGCCCGAGAAGCCCTTGACCATCGTCCACACGCGCTCGGCGAGCTCCTCGTCGACGTCGTCCCAGCGGTCCATCGCCCGGGTGACGAAGCGCTCGTGGTAGGCCTCGATCGCCGCCGTCGACCGCTTGCGGCTCATCGCCCGCCGTAGCCCCTCGGCCTCGCCCGGCGACAGCCCCGAGAACGCCATCGCGACCTCGATGACCTGGTCCTGGAAGATGATCGTCCCGAGCGTGTCCTGCAGCACCTCCTTCAGCGACGGATGGTCGTAGGGCACCTCATAGGAGGGATCGACCCGCAGCTTCTGCAGCCGGTCGATGTAGGGGTTGACCGCGCCGCCCACGATCGGCCCCGGCCGCACGATCGCCACCTGGATCGTGAGGTCCTGCAGCGTCGCCGGCCGCGTCCGCCGCAGCGAGCCCATCTGCGCCCGGCTCTCGATCTGGAAGACGCCCGTCGTCTCGGCGTTCTGGATGCATTCGAACGTCGCGTCGTCGTCCATCGCGATCCGCGACAGGTCGATCCGCTCATCGCGCCGCGCGTGGATCATCTCGACGCAGCGCTCGACTGCCGACAGCATCCCGAGCCCGAGCAGGTCGATCTTCAGGAAGCCCGCGTCCGAGCAGGAGTCCTTGTCCCACATCACCATCTGGCGGCCCTCCATCGCGGCGGGCACGACCGGGCAGCAGTCGATCAGCGGGCGCGTCGCGACGATCATGCCGCCGGAGTGCTGGCTGAGATGGCGCGGAAGGCCGTGCGCCTCATCCGCCAGGTCGGCCAGCCAGCGCCAGCGGGTGGGCGGATCGGCGTTCAGGCGTCCCTCGCCGAGCGCGATCGCGATGTCCTTGTCCACCGTCTGCGCCGAGAACGCCTCCGACGACCGCGCGACCCGCTCGATCTCGCCCGGTGGCAGCCCCAGGGCCTTGCCCAGCTCGCGGATGGCGCCCCGCGCGCGGTAGGTCGGGAACGCCGCGACCAGCGCCGAGTGGTCGGAGCCGAAGCGCTCGTGCACGCGCGGGATGAGGATCGCGCGCACGTCGCGCGGGAAGTCGAGGTCGATGTCGGGCAGCGACGTGATCTCCGCGTTGAGGAAGCGCCCCAGGAACAGGTCGTTGGCGATCGGGTCGACGTGCGAGAGCCCGGTGAGGTAGCAGACGATCGAGGACACCGACGAGCCGCGCCCGCGCCCGGGCGGCAGCAGCGAGCGGGCCGCGGCGCCACCCCGCACCTCGGCCGCGACCTCGCGCGCGAGCTCGAGCATCTCGTGATGCAGCAGGAAGAACCCCGACAACCCCAGGCCGCGGATGAGCGCCAGCTCCTCCTCCAGGCGCGCGGTCGCCCGCGCGCGCAGCCCGTGGCCGGTGGGGTAGCGCGTGTCGAACAGCCCGGCGCACACCGCGGCCAGCTCGTGGTCGGCGCCGTCGTCCTCGGCCCCCGGATAGCGGTAGCCGAGGTCGGCGGTGAGGTCGAAGGTCAGCGTCGCCGCCAGGCGCTCGGTCTCGGCGACCGCCTCGGGATGGTCCTCGAAGCGCGCGGCCATCGCGGCGGGCGTGCTCAGGACATGTGCGTGGTTGCCGCGCCGCAGCGGCTCGGACGCGTCGAGCGTCATGTGCTCGCGGATCGCGACGAACGTGTCCTGCAGCCGCGCCCGCGCCGCCGAGTGGGCGTGGACGTTGCCGGTCGCCACGCACGCCACCCCGAGCCGCTGCGCCAGCGCGACCAGCGCCCGGTTCTGCGCACGGTCGTGGCGCGCGAACGGCCGCTGCAGCTCGATGCGGAAGCGGTCGCGCCCGAAGGCGGCCAGCAGCGCGCGGGCCGCCGGCTCGTCGTGCACGCCGCGGCTCGCGCAGCCCGAGAGGCAGACGAGGCCCTCGGCGTGCTCGGCGAGGTCGGCGACCGTCACCACCGGCTCGAGGACCCGCCGCCGGCCGGGCGTGTCGCGGGTCTTCGCGTGCGCGCGCGTGAGCAGGCGGCAGAGGTTGCGCCAGCCCGTCGCGTCGCGCACCAGCAGCGTGACGTGGCGCGTCGGCAGGACGTCGTCCCCCGTCGCCGCCGGATCGACGAGGTCGACCTCGGCCCCGTGGATGGCCCGCAGCCCCAGCGACGACGCCGCCTGCGCGAACTCCATCGACCCCGAGACCGTGTTGTGGTCGGTGAGCGCGAGCGTCCCGTGCCCGCGCTCGAGGGCGGTCACCACCAGCTCCTCGGGCAGCGACGCCCCGTCGAGGAACGAGAAGGCCGAATGGCAGTGGAGCTCGACGTACGACACGAACGCATGTTCGCACACGGCGTCGACGGACCGGCGCTCGCCATCACACGCAGTCCGTCCGCGGCAGCCACTGCCCGTCGAGCCCGCGCGAGGTCGCCGCGACCAGCCGCTGGGTGCGCCGCTCGACGTGCGCCGTGCCGCCGACCGGGACGCCGCCCAGGACCAGGCGCGCGCCCTTGTCATCGCCCGAGGAGCGCTGCTCGAGCACCCGCGCCTCCACCGTCCCCCGTTCGTCGATGCGCCGCCGCAGCGCCTGCGACGGGCGCGCGGTCGCCCGGCGGCGGGCCACCGCGTCCAGCAGTTCCCGCGCGGCGGCGAGGTTGCCGGGATCGGTGAGGTCGAGGTGGGCGGTGACCTCGTAGAGGCGCTGGCCGGAGCCGCCGGCGGCCAGCAGCCCCGCCACCGGCTGCGCGGCGCCCGGGAGATCCCGGGACCCGGCGAAGCGCCCGGCCGCGATCACCCGCAGGTCGACGGGGCGCCCGGCACCGTCGAGCTCGACCGCGTAGGTCTCGCCCGCGCGGCCGGTCGCGACGTCCAGCACGCCGCCGACCTTGCCGCCCGCGGCCCAGGACGCCTGCACGTAGATCGTGCGGTGGCCCGTGCGCCGGTCGGTCCGCGTGCCGGCGCGGCGGTCGAAGGTCAGCGCGCCGTGGGCGGCGTCGAGCGTCACCAGCGCCTGCGCGCCGAGGCGTGCTCCCAGCGAGGTGAGCCACGCGCCGTCGCCGGAGACCACGTCGGGCTCCGGCGCAGCGCCGAGGTCGTCCAGCAGCCGCGCCGCCTCGGCGTCGGAGCCCACGATCCAGGTTCGGCCACCGCCACGGCGCGCCACCAGCGACGCCTCCAGCTCGCCGCCGAGCTCGACGTCCAGCGGCCCGAGGTGGACCTCGCCGCCCGCACCGCCCGCCGCCTGCAGCCCGAAGGCGCGACCGCGCTGGACGGTCACGGCCACCGTGCCGTCGGAGCGGTGCTCGATCAGCGCGAGCCCGTCCTCGCCGAGGTGGACGATCCCGAGGTCGACCGCCACCGCATGGGCACCAGTCCGCGATCCCACCGTGCACGGCTCGCGGTCGCGCGCGCAGTCGCCGGCCCCGACCAGGCAGATCGCCCGCGCCATCTCGCGCGTGACCCGCCGCCCGACGTAGCCCGCCTGCGCGAGCGCGGCGCCGAGGCCCAGCACCGTCGCGACGAGCGCGACGACGGCCAGCCACTCCAGCGAGGCCTGCCCTCCCTGCCCGTCGCGCGCGCCTCCTGACATGGCTCCAGCCTGCCGGGCGACGTGCGACGCAACCACACGCGATCGCCATGAACCTGCGGAAGACCTGCCTCAGCGCTGCCGGTACCAGCCCCCCACCAGATCCAGCTCGCGGAACAGCACGACGAGGTCGCCGCGCGTCGTGACGACCTCCCAGTAGCGGCGGCGCAGCGGCGCGTCGGTCCACCAGCGGTCCTCGACGACCCACGACTCGCGCACCGCGTCCACCGCCCGCCCGTCGACGGCCAGCGGCCGCCCGCGCGGGTCGGCCCGGACCGTGGCGGGCAGCGGGAGGTTCAGCCGGCGCGGGCCGGTCATGTCACAGCTCGAACGGCGCCAGGACCGCCTTGCGCTCGGGCACCCGCGAGTCCGGGTCGACCTCCAGCACGCGCAGCGCGGCCTCGGGCCCGGCGGCGGCGCGCGCCTGGCCGATCGCCTCGCGCAGGCGCGCGGTCCGCAGC
>JAOPZP010000508.1 GCA_025964055.1 Conexibacter sp. | reverse complement strand
CCAGGGGAGCGTGTTGGCGATGTCGGCGGCGGTGAGGGCCGCGCGGCGGGCGGTGGCGACGCCCCAGCGGGAGATGCCCTGGGTCGAGACGCCGTGGGCGTCGGTGTTGATGACGATCCGCACGCCGGCGGCGCGGGCGGCGCGGGCGTGGACGTCGTTGAGGTCGCGGCGGTCCGGCGCCGAGTTGATCTCCAGCATCGTGCCGGTGCGCGCGGCCGCGGCGAAGATCGCGTCGGCGTCCAGCTCGTACGGCGGGCGCCGCTCGATCTTGCGCCCCGTCAGGTGGCCGATGCAGTCGACGTAGGGATGCTCCATCGCGGTGACGATCCGCCGCGTCATGTCGGCCGACGACATCCCGAAGCTCGTGTGCACCGAGCCGACGACCCAGTCGAGCTGGGCGAGCAGATCCTCGTCGTAGTCGGGCGAGCCGTCGGGCAGGATGTTGGTCTCGGTGCCGACGAGGACCTCGATGCCGTCCAGGCGCTCGTTGATCCCGCGCACGAGCTCGATCTGCCGCCTGAGGGCGTCGGGCGAGACGTCGTTGCCGAAGCCGTGCGTCGCGGAGTGGTCGGTGATCGCGACGTACTCGAGGCCGCGCGCCAACGCGCCCCGCGCCATCTCCTCGGCGGTGTTGCGCCCGTCGGAGGCGATCGTGTGGCAGTGCAGGTCGCCCTTGAGATCGGCGACGTCGACGAGGTCGGGCACGACGAACCCGGGCTCCAGCTCCCCGCGGTCCTCGCGCAGCTCCGGCGGGATCCACGGCAGCCCGAGCCGCGCGTAGACGTCCTCCTCGGTCGCGCAGTGCAGCGTGTCGCCCGTCGCGTCGTCGAGGATCCCGTACTCGGAGACGTGCAGCCCCTTGCGCACGGCGCGCTCACGGATCTTGACGTTGTGCTGCTTGGACCCCGTGAAGTGCTGCAGCAGGTTGCCGAACTGGTCGGGCGTCACGACCCGCAGGTCGATCGACACGCCGTTGTGGGTGCGGGCCCGCGCGGCGTTCTCGCCCGCCGAGGAGGCGCTCTCGACGATGTCCAGCGCCCCCAGCGCCGCGGCCAGCGCCGGCGGGTCCTCGGAGGCGGCGACGATGTCGAGGTCCTTGACGCTGTCGGCCAGGCGCCGCACGCCGCCCGCGATCTCGACGCGCACCGCGGCCGGGTGCGCGCGCAGCTCGGCGGCGATCGCCTCGCCGAGGTCCTCGGCCTTGTTGAGCAGCAGGCGCGGCGCCGCCTTCTCGGCCACGCCGGCGGCGAAGGCCGCGAGCATCGCCTCCTCGAACTTCGGGCCGAAGCCCTTGACGCCGCGCAGCCGCTGCTCCTCGGCGGCGCTCCGCAGCGACTCCAGCGAGTCGATGCCGAGCTCGTCGAACAGCCGGCGTGCGCGCTTGGGCCCGAGGCCCGGCAGGCGGGTCAGGTCGATCAGCCCCGGCGGGAACTTCGCACGCAGCTTCTCGGCGGCCGGGATCGTGCCGGTCTCCAGGAGCGCGCGGAGCTTCTCCTCCAGCGTCTTGCCGATGCCCGGCAGCGTGGTGACGCGCCCCTCGCGCGTCATGGCGCTCACCGACGCGGGCGCGTCGCGCACCGCCTTCGCGGCGTTGCGGTAGGCGATGACGCGGTAGGCGACGGCGCCGTCGAGCTCGTAGAGGTCGCCGAGCTCGTCGAAGGCGGTGGCGATGGCCGCGTTGGAGGGATCCGCGGGGAGGCCGGCGACGGCTTCGGCGTTGGAGGGGTCAGACATCGTCTGTGCAGCCTACGTCCCTGGGAGGCTCCCGAAAACGGCGCTGCGGCCGTCCGCGGCCGCAGCCACATCCGACCGGACCGCCTGATTCTCGGCAGCCTCCTAGGGTTACCGCACCCCGTGCCCGCCCCCGCGTGGCTCATCCTCCCGACCTTCGACGAAGCCGAGAACATCGAGCTGATCGTCGATGCTGCGCTGGGCGTGCTGCGGACCGCCGCGCCGGACGACTTCCGGATCCTCGTCGTCGACGACGACTCGCCCGACGGGACCGGCCGCATCGCCGACCGGCTGGCGGCCGAGCACCGCGAGGTCGAGGTGCTGCACCGCACCGAGCGCGCCGGCCTCGGGCCCGCCTACCTCGCCGGCTTTGCCCACGCGCTCAGCCACGGCGCCGGCTACGTCTTCGAGATGGACGCCGACTTCTCGCACGACCCGGCCGACCTCGCCCGCCTCCTCGCCGCGGTGCGGGACGGCGGCGCCGACGTCGCCCTGGGCTCGCGCTACGTCGCCGGCGGCGCGGTCGCCGACTGGGGCGTCGTGCGCCGGATCGTCAGCCGCGGCGGCTCGCTCTACGCGCGCCTTGTCCTCGGGCTGCCGGTGCACGACCTCACCGGCGGCTTCAAGTGCTTCCGCGCCGAGGTGCTGGAGGCCATCGACCTGCCGACGGTCCGCGCCCACGGCTACGCCTTCCAGGTCGAGCTGACCAACCGCGCGGTCCGCCGCGGCTTCCGGGTGGTCGAGGTGCCGATCACCTTCCGCGACCGCCTGCGCGGGGAGTCGAAGATGTCATGGCGCATCGCCCTCGAGGCGATGGTCCTCGTGCCGCGCCTCCGTCGCCGCGACCGCTGAGCGTCCACCCAGCGGTTCAAGCGCGCCGCTCCGCCGGTCGATGCATTCGGGAGATGGCCCCCGAACTCGTCCTCGTCCAAGGGCTGCGCGACACCCGTGGCACCCTGTCGCGCTGGAACGCGCGCCCGCTCGCGATCCTCGCCCCCTGGTTCATCGGCGCGGCCGCCGTCTGCGGCGGCCTGCTGACCGCGGTGTTCGTCGTGGCCCAGCTCTCGACGCCCGACCCCAGCGGCATCCTGCTCCCCGGGCTCAACGAGCCCGCGAGCCTCGGCGGCGTCGGCCACATCCTCCTGCGCAACTCGCTCGTCCTGGCCCTGCACGCGATGGCGTGCGTGGCCGGATTCATCGCCGGCAGCTCGCTGCCGCTGGAGGCCGAGCGCTACTCGGGCACCTGGCGCAAGGTCCACGACAAGGCCGGCCCGCTGGCGATCGCGTTCGTCGTCGGCGCCACCGCGTTCTCGCTGTGCACCCAGGCCTACGTCCTCGGCCACTCGGCCGCGACCCTGGCCGCCCAAGGCAACATGTCGCGTGGCCTGCTGATCGTGGGCATCCTGCCCCACGCGATCCCGGAGCTGATCGGGCTCTTCCTGCCGCTGGCGGCGTGGACGATCTCCAGCCGCCGCGGCCAGTGGCACGAGCTCCTGGCCGCCACTTTCGTCACCGTCGGCCTGGCGATCCCGCTCGTCGTCGCCGCCGCGTTCGTCGAGGTGTACGTGTCGCCACACCTCATCGTCGCCCTGCGCTGACCGCGGCCGGGCTAGGCTCGCGTGGCGGAACGCACGCACGCGGCGCCGGGACCGCGCAGCGCTCGCACTTCACTTTGTATAGTGCATGCCCTCACCCCTCTGAAGGAGCCTGACATGGCCGGAACGCTCTCCGAAGTCACCGACAACAACTTCCAGGCCGAGGTCCTCGAGGCCGACGGTCCCGTCCTCGTCGACTTCTGGGCCCCCTGGTGCGGCCCGTGCCGCGTCGTCGCCCCCGTGCTGGAGGAGATCGCCGCCGAGCGCTCCGATCTCACGATCGTGAAGCTGAACGTCGACGAGAACCAGCAGACCGCCGCCAACTTCGAGGTGCTGAGCATCCCGACGCTGATCCTCTTCAAGAACGGCGCCGTCGCCAAGAAGGTCATCGGGGCCTACCCGAAGCGCAAGCTTGAAGCTGAACTGGAGCCGGTCCTCTCCGCCTAGGGCCCCACCTCGGTCGTCTCCACGACCAGCCTCGCCTCCGCGTCGGCCCTGCCGCCGTCGAAGGCGAGGCCCTCGGCGTCCAGCAGCCGGCGCACCCGCTCCGGATCGCCCAGCGCCGTTCCCGAGATCGTGCCGTCGCTCTTCAGCACGCGGTGCGCGCCGTCGCAGGCCAGGCGCGTCAGCCGCGCGTTGACGCCGATCGCCTGGCGCGGCACGCCGCCCGCAGCCGCGACCACGTCGCCGTAGCTCATCCAGCGCCCGGGCGGGATCGCCGCCACCGTCGCGCAAAGCGACGCGTCGTCCAGGCTGCTGACCGGCACCGCCGCCGCCGCTTCCGACGCGGGCCCGACGCCCGCTTCCACCGTCTGTGCATCGCTCATGCACCGACTAGGGCGCGGGACGGCGAAGCTCGCCCCCCCGGCGCCCCACGGGACGTCCGCGCTCAGACCTTCGCGACCACGATGCTCACGGCGTGGCCGTCCACCGTCGCCTGCGCGCCCGCGCCGTTGGCGCCGTAGCTGACCTCAAGGGCCAGCACCTCGCCCGCGACGAACTCCTCGTGCTCGCGCACCGCGTCCAGGATCTCCGCGTCGCCGCCGAGGTCCAGCGCGATGCGGTCCGAGACCTCCAGGCCGGCCTCCTTGCGCGCGTTCTGGATCGCGCGCACGACCTCGCGCGCCCACCCCTCGCGGCGCAGCGAGTCGTCCATCGCCAGGTCCAGCGCGACCGCGTGACCGCCCTCGCGCTCGACCTGGAACCCGTCCAGCGGCTG
>JAOPZP010000477.1 GCA_025964055.1 Conexibacter sp. | reverse complement strand
AGCTCCAGGGCCTCGATCAGCGCCGCGGCGTCCTGCGCCTGGGTGTCCATGTCGAGCTCCTCACGGGGATGCCGTGCGCTCTGGCCCTGCCCGCGGTTGTCATAGCGGATGATCCGGTAGCGGTCCGCGAACGCCTCGGCCTGCGCGGCGAACATGCGGCCGTCGAAGAACATCGAGGGGCTGAAGACGAGCGCCGGCGCATCACGCGGACCGTCGTCGAGGTAGTGCAGGGTCGTTCCGTTGACGTCGATGCTGGGCACGCGGAGCCTCCTGGACGGGGACAGTGCCGCGAGCCTCCCCCAAGTTGAGGCCGAAGTCAACTTCAGGATTCGCGGGCGGCCTCGCCGAGCAGCGCGCGGGCGATGACCAGCCGCTGGATCTCGCTGGTGCCCTCGTAGATCTCGGTGACCTTCGCGTCGCGGTAGTACCGCTCGGCGGGGAACTCCTTGGTGTAGCCGTAGCCGCCGAGGATCTGGATCGCCTCGCCGGTCCAGTGGCGCGCGACCTTCGAGGCGAACAGCTTGGCCTGCGCACCCTCGACCGTGTGCGGATGCCCGGCCTGCTTGAGCCGGGCCGCGCGCCAGACCAGCGCGCGCGCCGCCTCGATCTCGGTCTGCATGTCGGCGAGCTTCTGCTGGATGGCGCCGAAGCCGCCGATCGGGCGGCCGAACGCGCGACGCTCCTTGGCGTAGCCGGTCGCCAGTTCGAGCGCCGCCTGGGCGATGCCGAGCGCCTGGGCGGCGATGCCGATGCGACCGCCGTCGAGCGTCGACAGCGCGATCCGCATGCCGGCGCCGGGCGCGCCGAGGCGCTCGCCGGGCGTGGAGTCCAGCGCGAGGTCGGCGGTCGAGGAGGAGTTCAACCCCATCTTCTGCTCCTCGCGCGTGACCGAGAAGCCCGGGGCGCCGCGGCGGACGAGGTACGCGGTGGGCCGGTCGGGGTCCTTCGCGAAGACCGTGAACGTGTGCGCGTAGGAGCCGTTGGTGATCCACTGCTTCGTGCCGGTCAGCAGAGGAGGCCCGCCCGCCCCGCCGGCGGTCGCGCGGGTGCGCATCGCCCCCGCGTCGGAGCCCGAGCCCGACTCGGTGAGGGCGAAGGCGGCCAGCTCGTGGCCCTGGGCCAGCGGCGGGACGAGGCGCTGGATCTGCTCCTCGGTGCCGTTGGCCAGGATCGGCAGCGTGCCGGCGCTCGTGTGCACGGCGACGGTCACCCCCACCCCGGCGTCGGCCCGCGACAGCTCTTCCAGGACCAACATGTAGGACAGGAAGTCGGCACCGGCGCCGCCGTGCTCGGCCGGCACACAGACGCCCATGAGCCCGAGCTCGCCGAGCGCCTTGAAGACCTCGCGCGGGAAGCGGTGCTCGCGGTCCCAGGCCGCGGCCTGCGGGGCGATCTCCTCGTCGGCGAAGCGGCGCGCCAGGTCGCGGATGTCGCGCTGCTCGTGGGTCAGCTCGGTGTAGCTCATCGAACGTGCCTCCAGTTGGGTCGACCGAACGCGCCGAGGACGTTCGACCTCACTTCGTCGCACCCCTGCGTCGGACGCTGGCGCCGGCGGCGCCCAGCAGGGTGGCGGCGGTCAGGCCGCCGAGCATCTTCAGGCGGCCGCCGAGGCGGTCGAAGCGCAGGACGTCCCAGCCCTCCTCACGGGCCACGCGCGCCAACGTCCCGTCCGGGTTGACGGCGACGGGATGGCCCACGGCGCGCAGCATCGGCAGGTCGGACTCCGAGTCGGAGTAGGCATAGGACTCGGTCAGGTCGAGCCCGCGCTCGCCGGCCAGCACGCCCATCAGCTCCGGCTTGCCGTCGCGATAGGCGAACGGCCCGGCGAGCCGGCCGGTGTAGAGGCCGTCGGCCTCCTCCAGCGGCGTGCCGAGGCCGCCGTCGAAGCCCAGGACGTGCGCGATCATCGACGCCGTGTCCTGCGTGGCGGCGGTGACGATGAACACCGGCCGCCCCGCGTCCTGGTGCTGCCAGGCGATCTCGAGCATCTGCGGGTACAACCGCGGCAGCACGCCGGCCAGCACCTGCGGGCCGAGGCGCTGGAAGTCCACCGCGCGCTTGCCGGCGAGCATCTCGCCGACGCGGAGCATCACCTTGTCGGTGCTCGCGTCGGTCGAGCCGCGCAGGCGGAACTTCACGTTCTCCCAGGCGTCGAGCGCGAGGCGCCGCCGCGAGATCATCCCGGCGCGCGCGGCCGCCCGGGCCCAGAAGAACCCGGACGAGCCGGACATCAACGTGCGGTCGAGATCGAAGAACGCGGCCCCGCGGGCGCTGTTGGGCGTCAGGGCCGCGTCCATGGGCGCCCTACGCCCCGTTGCCGTGCACGCGCAGGATGACCGCGTCGCCCTGGCCACCGCCGGAGCAGATCGCCGCGACGCCGAGGCCGCCGCCGCGCCGGCGCAGCTCGTGCACGAGCACGCCGAGGATGCGCGCGCCCGAGGCGCCGATCGGGTGGCCGTGGGCGACCGCGCCGCCGTTGACGTTGACGCGGTCCTCCTCGATGCCGAGCTCGCGGATCGACTGCAGCGTCACGGAGGCGAAGGCCTCGTTGATCTCCCACAGGTCGATGTCGCCCGGCTGCAGGCCCGCCTTGTCGAGCGCTTTGCGCGCGGCGCCGGCGGGCGTCGTGGCGAGGTAGGCGAAGTCGTTGGCGAACTGGGCGTGGCCGACGATCTCGGCCAGCACCGTCTTGCCGTTGGCCTGCGCCCATTCCTCGGAGCTGAGGACCAGCGCGCCGCCGCCGTCGTTGACGCCCGGCGAGTTGCCCGCGGTGTGCGAGCCCTGCTTGCCGGTGAGGCCGGGCAGCTTGCTCAGCGCCTCCAGCGTCGAGCCGCGGCGCGGGCCCTCGTCGACCTCGACCACGGTGTCCCCCTTGCGTCCCTTGATCGTGACCGCGACGATCTCGTCGGCCATCCGGCCCTCGTCGATGGCGGCCAGCGCGCGCTCGTGGCTGCGCAGGGCCCAGCGGTCGAGGTCGGGCCGGGTCAGCTCCAGCTCGTCGCCGACCTCGGTGGCCTCGTCGAACATCTGGCGGCCGCTGAACGGGTTGGTCAGGCCGTCGTGGACCATCGAGTCCAGCGCCTTGGCGTCGCCCATGCGGTAGCCGAAGCGTGCCTGGGGCAGCAGGTACGGCGCGCCGGACATGGACTCCATGCCGCCGCCGACGCCGACCGTGACGTCGCCGGCGCGGATCGCCTGGTCGAGGATCACCGTCGCGCGCAGGCCCGAGGCGCAGACCTTGTTGACGGTCTCGCTGGAGACTCCCTTCGGGATCCCGGCCTTGATCTGGGCCTGGCGCGAGGGCACCTGGCCCTGGCCGGCCTGGATGACCTGGCCCATGACGACGTGGTCGACCTGGTCGGGAGCGACGTCGGCGCGCTCGAGCGCAGCGGTGATCGCGGTCGCCCCGAGATCGGTGGCGTCGACGGTGGACAGGCCGCCGCCGAGCTTCCCGATCGGGGTGCGCGCGGTGCCGAGGATGACGGTCTTGGGCATGAAGGGGTCCGGTCTCTCTCGTCTGGTCAGGACAGCTTGGGGGGCGAACGGTAACGAGTAGCGGCGTGCGAGCACGGCCGCCGGAATCCGGCGCCGATCATCTAGCCTCGCCGACCATGCGCGTGACCGCCACCACCGAGGCCGCGGCGTCCACCGCCGCCGACACCGTCGTCGTGGGCCTGATCGAGGGTGAGGGCATCCCGCACGACCTCGACGGCGGTCCGCTGCAGGCGCTGGTCGACGCGGGCGAGGCGCGCGCCAAGCCGCAGCACCTGGCTGTCGCGCACGTCGCGGGCAAGCGCTGGATCCTCGTCGGCCTCGGCACGCGGGAAGCCCTCGACGCCGAGGCGCTGCGCCTCGCCGCCGCCGCCGCGCACGGGCGCGCGCGAGACCTAGGGGCCGAGGTGCTGACCTGGGAGCTCCCGCACAAGGCGCGCGAGCACGAGCCGGCGCGGGCCGTCGTCGAGGGCACGCTGATGGCGGCCTACCGGTTCACGGAGGCCAGGTCGAGCGAGGACGACGGCGCGCCATCGGCGGTCCGGGAGCTGATCGTCAGCGACCACGCCGACCAGGCCGATGCCGTCGCCGGCGCCGTGATCGTCACCGAGGCGGTCAACCGCGCCCGCGACCTGCAGAACGCGCCGGCCAACCGCATGACGCCGACGGCCCTCGGGCAGCGCGCGCAGGAGATCGCCGCCGCCCATGGCGCGCTGACCTGCGAGGTGACCGGCCGCGCCGGCATCGAGGCGCTCGGCATGGGCGCGTTCGCCGCGGTCGCCCAGGGCACCGACGAGGAGCCCGCCCTGATCGTGCTGCGGTACGAGCCCGCGGATGCGGCAGGGCCTGTGCTCGGCCTCGTCGGCAAGGGCGTGACCTTCGACTCGGGCGGCATCTCGATCAAGCCCGCCGGCTCGATGGCCGACATGAAGTACGACATGACGGGCGGGGCCGCCGTGCTGGAGGCCGTCGGCGCGATCGCCGAGCTGGAGCTGCCGGTGCGGATCGTCGCGGTCGTCGGCGCGACCGAGAACCTCCTCGGCCCGCGTGCGATGAAGCCCGGCGACGTGTTCACGACGGCCGCGGGCAAGACCGTGCAGGTCGACAACACCGACGCCGAGGGGCGCCTCGTGCTGGCCGACTGCCTGCACCACGCCGTGACGCTCGGGGCCGAGCGGCTGGTCGACGCCGCGACGCTGACCGGCGCGATCATGAGCACGCTCGGCCGCGTCTACTCGGGCCTGTGGGTCGACGACGAGCCGTGGGCCGCCGAGGTCCAGGGCGCCGCGGCGCAGGCCGGCGAGCTGGTGTGGCGCATGCCGCTGCACGAGCGCTACGCCGAACTGGTCAAGGGCTCGGTCGCCGATCTCGCCAACCAGGCGGCCCCGCGCACCGGCGCCTCCAGCACCGCCGCCGAGTTCCTTCACAACTTCACCGGCGGCGTGCCGTGGGCGCACTTCGACATCGCCGGCACCGCGTGGGACAGCGGCCGTGCCTACGCGCCCAAGGGCGGCACCGGCGTCATGGTGCGCACCTTCGTGGCGCTGGCCAAGCGCGTCGCGCAGGCGCCGCAGTGACATAGGGTCGGTCGCATGCTGTTCGATCTCGACGACGACACCCGGCTGCTGCAGCGCACGGTCCGCGACTTCGCCGTGAGCGAGGTGGCACCGGTCGCCGAGGAGCTCGATCGGACCAAGGCGTTCCCCTACGAGCTCGTCGCCAAGATGGGGGCGTTGGGGTGGATGGGCATCCCGTTTCCGGAGGAGGTCGGCGGCGCGGGCGGGACCTCGTTGCAGTACGCGATCGCCGTCGAGGAGCTGACGCGGATCGACAGCTCGGTGGCGATCACGATGTGCGCGCACACGTCGCTGGGCACCCAGCCGATCTACCTGTTCGGCTC
>JAOPZP010000451.1 GCA_025964055.1 Conexibacter sp. | reverse complement strand
GGGGGCGGCTCAGGCGCGCAGGACCACGCGGGCGGTGCCGAGGCGGATCTCGTCGCCGTCGGCAACGCGCGAGCGCGTGACGCGCACGCCGTTGACCCAGGTGCCGTTGGTCGACGCGCGGTCGACGAGCAGCCAGCCCGCCCCGACGCGCAGCAGCTCGGCGTGGCAGCGCGAGACCGACGACTCGACGAAGCGCACGTCGCAGCTGCGCGAGCGGCCGAGGACGAGGCGGTCGCCGGCATCGAGTCTCGGCGCCACGAGCGCGGGACCCGTGTGGCGCGCGTGGCGTCCGATGCTCAGCCGCAGGCGGTCCAGCGGGCCGGGGAGGTCGTCGGCGAGTGGTGACAGCTCGTCGGCGCGCTGCGCGCCGAGGGCCGCCGCGATCCGGCCCTCGAAGGTGTCGGCGCTGAGCTCGCCGCGGAGATACGACGCCCGCAGGCGCCGCTCGGCCCGCCGCCGCTCGCGGTCGCCGATGCGCATGGGGCGATCATCGCGCGCGCTCATCAGGCTCGCAACGGCCGGTGCGCAGCTTCGTCACGAACGCGTGCTGTTCCGGCACGCGACCCGCCGTAGCGTCGCCTGCGTGCCCACCGATCCCCGCCAGCACCTCGGCCGCCTCGGCGAGCGCCTCGCCGCCGAGCACCTCGAGCGCCTCGGCTACGCGATCGTGGCCCGCAACCACCGCACGCGCCACGGCGAGATCGACCTGATCGCCTGCGACGGCGAGACGCTCGTGTTCTGCGAGGTCAAGACCCGGCGTGGCCGTGGCGACCCCTGGGACGCCCTGCACCCCGCCAAGCAGGCCCAGGTGCGGCGGATGGCCCGGGCCTACCTCAGCGACGCCACCGATCGTCCCCGCGTGCGGCTGCTGCGCTGCGACGCGATCGGCGTCGTCATCGACGCCCGCGGGCGCCTGACGCGGCTCGACCACCTCGAGGACGCGTTCTGATGCCGGGTTCGCTAGAGCGCGAGCTGCTGGTAGGCCGTCGAGGCGAACGACATGCGGTGCAGCGGCGAGACGCCCTGGCGCTGGATCGCCTCGCGGTGCTCGGGGGTCGAGTAGCCGACGTGCGCGGCGAACTCCCAGCCGGGATGGCGGGCGTCGGCGCGGTGCATGAAGCGATCGCGGGTGACCTTGGCGATGATGCTGGCGGCGGCGATCGCCGCGCTCTTGGCGTCGCCGTCGACGATCGCGCGGCCCTCGTGGCCCTCGAGGTCGCCGACCGGGAAGCCGTCGCTGAGGCAGATGCAGCCCGGCCGGGCCACCTTCAGCAGCGACTCGCGCAGCGCCGCGAGGTTGGTGCGGTGCAGCCCTCGGGCGTCGATCCCGCCGGCGCAGCGCGAGACGACCGCGACGCGCGTCGCCGTGCGCAGGACGATCGGGTACAGCGCCTCGCGCCCTTCGGGCGTGTGCTGCTTGGAGTCGTTGAGGACCGAGAGCGCGCGGACGTCGCGCGGGCCGAGCGCCTCGTAGTCGAACAGGACCGCGGCTGCGACGAGCGGTCCGGCGAGGCAGCCACGGCCGGCCTCGTCGGCGCCGGCGACGAACCGCACACCGAGCGCGCGGTCGTGCGCGAAGAGCCGCCGGCCGCTGCGGGCCTTGCTCTTGGTGCGCTTCTTCGGCGTGGGAGCCGGGGGCTGGGACGCCGGAGGCACCAGGACGATCGCGGTGGCGCTAGAGGAGCCCGATGCGCTTGGGCGGCCAGTAGGTGGCGAAGGCGCCACCGATGATCCACTTGCGCGGAACAGGTCCCCAGAACCGGCTGTCGTCGGACTCGCCACGGTTGTCACCCATCATGAACCAGTGGTCGGCGGGAATGGTGATCGGCCGCGGGAAGTCGCAGCCGGTCCCGCCGAGGCACGGACGCGTGAAGGCGTCCTTCTGGCGCTTGCCGTTGACGAACGCGTGGCCGCCCTTGATGTAGAGGGTGTCGCCCGGGCCGGCGACGACGCGCTTGATGAAGTTGACGCCGGCCTTGGTCGCCGTCGGGCGATCGCACGCCTGGTCGGGCTTCTTGCCGGGGTCGCCGCAGGTGATCGTGTAGGACCCGCCGGGCGGGTGGAAGACGACGACCTCGCCGATCTGCGGCTTGTTGAAGCGGTTGCCGATCCGGTTGACCAGCACGCGCTGGCCGATCTGGAGCGTCGGGACCATCGACTCGCTCGGGATCCGGTACGGCTTGACGAGGAAGGCCTGGATGCCCAGGGCCAGGCCCAGGGCAACCACCACGATCACGATCAGCTCGACGAACGAGCTGCCCGCCGAGCGCTCCTTCTTGGCTTCCCCCGTAGAGGGGCTCACCCTAGGCCTGCTTGTCGTCGGCGTCCGCCGGAGCCTCGGCGGCGGGCGTGTCGCCCGTCTCCTCGGCGGCGGGAGCCTCGGGCGCGTCGGCCTCGGGCGTGCCGACGACCTCGTCGATCGACGCGCCTTCGGCGTCGACGGCGCCGTCAGTTGCGGCGGCCTCGGCCTCGAGCTGCGCGAGCGGATCGTGCAGCAGACCGGGCTCGACGACCTCTTCGGGGCCGACGTAGCGGCGCTCGCGGACGCGGGCGGCCTTGCCGACGCGGTCGCGGAGGTAGTAGAGCTTGGCGCGGCGCACGTCACCGCGGGCCGTCACCTCGATCCGCTCGATCTTGGGGGAGTGCACGGGGAACGTGCGCTCGACGCCCACGCCGAAGGACTGCTTGCGGACCGTGAAGGTCTCGCGAGAGCCATGTCCCTGGCGCTTGATCACCACGCCCTCGAAGACCTGCGT
This sequence comes from Conexibacter sp., assembly GCA_025964055.1. Taxonomy (GTDB): domain Bacteria; phylum Actinomycetota; class Thermoleophilia; order Solirubrobacterales; family Solirubrobacteraceae; genus Baekduia. The sequence goes on along the minus strand of JAOPZP010000451.1, from coordinate 2,957 downwards.
ACGACGACGCGTGCCCTCGATGACCTGGAAGTGGACACGGACGCGATCGCCCGCCTGGAAGCGGGGGACGCGGCGCAGCTGGGCGCGCTCAAGGGATTCGATGACAGTGCTCATGGCAAAGAGAAGGCGCGGAGATCGGCTCCGCGCGTCGGCTGAGTGATGGTAGCGAAGCGACGCTGGCGGAGCGGTCAGCCCGGACGCTCGGGGTCGACGTTGGCGGGCGAGCGAGCCGCCAGGCGAGCTCGCGCAAGGCTGGGGCGAGCCGCTAGGCGAGCCTCAGCCCGACATGGGGCCGAACGGGTCCGGTCCCGAGCCGCGGGGTGCGGGGTCGGACATCGGCCCGAACGGATCCGGGCCGCCGGTGCGGCGTGCGTCCCCGGGCTCCGGATCGATCGGATGGGCGGTCGGCCCCACGACGCCGCGCTCCTGGCTGCGGGCGCGGCGCCAGGTGGCGATCTCCTCGTGATGGCCCGACAGCAGCACCGGCGGGACCTTCCAGCCGCGGTAGTCCGCGGGCCGGGTGTAGTGCGGGTACTCGGGGTCGCCGCCCAGCGCCTGGCTGAAGGACTCCTCCAGCGCGGAGTCGGCGTGGCCGAGCGCGCCGGGCAGCTTGCGGAGCACCGCGTCCATGACGACCATCGCCGCCAGCTCGCCACCCGAGAGCACGAAGCGCCCGACCGAGATCGCGTCGGAGGCGAAGTGCTGGACGATGCGCTCGTCGAAGCCCTCGTAGCGGCCGCACAGCAGCGTGATCGCCGGCTCGGCGGCCAGCTCGTCGACGAGCCCGTCGTCGAGCATGCGGCCACCGGGCGTGAGCGCGATGACCCGCCGCTCCCGGCGCAGGTCGACCGGATCCTGGTTGTAGATCCCGCGCAGCGCCTGGTCCATGACGTCGACGCGCAGCACCATGCCGGCGCCGCCGCCGAAGGGCGTGTCGTCGACCTGGCCGCCGCTGAGCGGCGTGTGGTCGCGCGGGTTGAAGGTCCGCAGCGAGTGGCCCTCCTGCACGGCGTTGCGCACGTGCCGCTGGGTCTGGAACCACTCGAACCACTCCGGGAACAGCGTGAGGACGTCGAGCTGCACCTAGACCTCCTCCTCCCCCATGAACCGCAGGTCGACGTCGATGCGACGTGCGTCGAGGTCGACGGTGCGCACGGCATCGGAGATCAGCGGGATCAGCAGCGGCGGCTTGCCGGGGTCCGCGGCGCGCGGGACCTCCAGCAGCTCGCACGACGGATAGGCCAGCATCTGCGTCACCTCCCCCACCTCGCGGTCGCCGTCGACGACGCGGCAGCCCACGAGGTCCTCGGCGTACCACTCGTCCTCGCCCAGCGGCGGCGCCTCCTCGCGGCGGACCCACAGGTCCGTCCCGCGCAGGGCGTCGACCGCCTCGCGCGAGTCGACCCCGGCCAGGCGGAAGATCGGCCGGGCGTCGGTGCCGGCACGGCGCACGATGGCGACGTCGCGGCCCTCGACGATGACGCTGTCGCGCCCTTCCAGCAGGCGCGTGCGGGGCTGCGTGACGTGGAACGAGCCGTCGAGCCCATGGGCCCGGCCGACGCGGCCCACGGTCAGCAGCGCCCCGCCACCCGGATCGGCGGCCTCCACGTCAGTCGACGATGTCGACGAGGACGCGGCGCTGCTCCTTGACCGCCGCGGCCTTCACGACGGTGCGCAGCGCGTTGGCGGTGCGGCCACCCTTGCCGATGACGCGACCGTAGTCCTCGTCGCCCACCGACAGCTCGAGGACGACGGTGCCGTCGTCCTCGTCGAACTGCTCGACCGCCACCTCGCCGGGATCTTCGACGAGCTGGCGCGCCAGGTACTCGAGCAGCTCCTTCATGCGGGCTGGGTCCCTAGCGGGAGCCGGCGGTCTCGATGCCCTGCGTGCGCAGGAGCTTGCGGACCTGGTCGCTGGGCACGGCGCCCTTGGCGAGCCAGTCGCGCACGCGATCCTCATCGACGGTGATCGTCGACGGCTGGGTCTGGGGGTTGTACTGCCCCAGGATCTCGATGTTGCGGCCGTCACGGGGGGAGCGCTGATCTGCGGCGACGATGCGCCAGATCGGATTCTTCTTTGCGCCCACACGCGTGAGGCGGAGTCGAACTGCCACTTTGGTCCTCGAAGTCCTTGAGTCGTGCTGCAGCGTCGGAAAGCGACGTGGGAGGTTAGCGGGCTTGGCGCATCATGGCCTGCAGGTCGGGCATCTTGCCCCGGCCGATCTGCTTCATGACCTTGCGCATCTGGCTGAACTGCTTGACCAGCTGGTTGACCGCCTGGACGTTGGTGCCTGATCCCTTGGCGATCCGCAGGCGTCGCGAGCCCTTGATCAGCTCGGGCCGGCGGCGCTCCTCGGCGGTCATCGAGAGGATGATCGCCTGGACGCGATCGAGCTCCTTCTCGTCGACCTTGAGGCCCTTGAGCTGCTGGCCGGAGAAGCCGGGCATCATGCCCAGCAGCGACGTCAGGGGGCCCATCTTGCGCAGCTGCTTGAGCTGCTTGAGGAAGTCCTCGAGCGTGAACTCGTCCTTGCGGAGCTTGCGCTCCAGCTCCTTGGCCTCGTCCTCGTCGAACTGCTGCTCGGCCTTCTCGATCAGCGACAGGACGTCGCCCATGCCGAGGATGCGCTGCGCCATCCGGTCGGGATGGAACGCCTCGAACTGGTCGAGCTTCTCGCCGACCGAGGCGAAGAGGATGGGCTTGCCGGTGACGGCCTTGACCGAGAGCGCGGCGCCGCCGCGGGCGTCGCCGTCGAGCTTGGACATCACGACGCCGTCGAAGTCGACGGCCTCGGCGAACTGCTCGGAGACGTTGACGGCGTCCTGGCCCGTCATCGCGTCGACGACCAGCAGGATCGCGTGCGGCTTGACGACCTTGCGGATGTCCTTGAGCTCCTGCATGAGGCGCTCGTCGATGTGCAGGCGGCCCGAGGTGTCGACGATGAGGACGTCCTTGC
>JAOPZP010000420.1 GCA_025964055.1 Conexibacter sp. | reverse complement strand
GCTGCGGGCGGCGCCACCGGGGGCGGCGTCGCGCTCGTCGGCGCCGTCGCGGTCGGCGTCGTCGGCGTGGTGGTGGTCGTCGGCGTCGTCTTGGGCGTCGTCTTCGGCGGCGTCGTGACGGTCGTCTCCGTGTCCGTCTTGTGCGGCATCGTCTCGGTCGTGGCCGGCATCGTCTCGGTCTTCGTCGACGTCGTGTCGGTACACGTCGACTTCCCGTAGCCCGCGTACGGGCACGTGGTGCCGGTCCCGCCGCCCCCTGGCTGCTCGGACGCCGCCTGCTGAAGGCCGACGAGCGGGGCAGCGAGAACTGCCGTGAAGACGGCCATCGTGGCCAGGCGCTGCGGGGACATGGTGCTCCTTCCGTGCTGTTGCACCTACGTCCCCGAGAGGTACCCGCTGCCGGGCCGGACGTGACGAGCGCGTCGGACCGCGGACCACCGCGACGGGCGGGCCTGCGTCAGCTCAAGCGGCCGCGACGTGCGCGGCCGGCGTGGCCGGTGCGTAGACGAAGGGATGCAGGAACGCGTCGCGCGCCCGCGTGCGGTCCCGGACCGGGAAGGTCACGTGGGCGGAGGTGCGGGTGTCGTGCATCGTGACGTGCAGCGCGTCGTCGAACGGGCGCCAGAGCAACCGGACCTCGAGCCCGTCGGTGATGCGATGGTCCAGCTCGCGGTACAGGATGTCGGTGGTGTCGGTCATGGCGCGGTCCTCGATGACGGGAGAGAGGCGGACTGTGCCTCCACGGTCGCAGGCAACGCGGGCCGCAACCACACGGCCAGCTCCCATCTGCTGGGAGGGCCAGCCCGCCCATGCGGTCGGGATGCCCACAGCGGCTCCCTGCGCCGGCTGAGCCCCGCCTCCGTCAGTACTTGCCGGAGATGAGGTCCCACGCCCGTCGCAGCTTCGCGGAGACGTTCCTGTCGTCGGGAACGGTGTCGTCGGGGCCGGTGGACAGCTCGGGCGGGTTCTCGGTCGGCTCGTCCAGCTGCGCGGCCTGCGCGGCGTCGATGCGCAGCGTGACGCCGCGCTCGTGGATCTGATCGACGACGACCGCGTCGGCGAACCGCGGTCCGCGGTCGGTCTGGATCACCAGGCCATCGAAGATGTCCTCCTCGGGCATGGCCAGCACGTGGGCGACGGTGCCGATCTCCCGGCCGTCGGACGTCAGCACCGGGACGCCGGTGGCCAAGGCCAGGTACGAGGTCGGTGCGCCGAGGTCGGTCATGGCCCACTGCTACCCGCGGGCGGCGCCTGCCTCACCGCCGCGCCCGCGGCTACGTTACGGCGGGACGCTCGCCCGCGACGCGGGCGACGACGTCGAGCGACCGGACGCCGAGGTCGTGCAGCGACCGGTCGACGGCCCGAAACCGCGGGTGGATCGGCATGGCCGCGAGCTCCCGCAGGTCCGCCTCGGACGGGCTCAGGTGCTCTTCGGCGACGATCTCCAGACCGGCCGATCGGAACAGCTCGAGGTACTCGGGATAGCGCTGACGGCTCTGCCACTGGAGCTGCGGGTTCAGCAGCGCCCAGGTCCGGTCGGAGTAGCGCAGGAAGTTGTAGGCCGACACCGCGCCGTCGATGTAGGAGTAGTGGTCCTGGAGGTCGATCAGCGAGCTCATCAGGCCGTCCGGCGTGAGCAGGCGGCGGATCTCGGCGAGGATGTCTGCGAGGTCGCCGGCCGGGATGTGCTCGAGCGTGAAGGTGCTCGTCACGAAGTCGACGCTGCCCGCGTCGAAGCCCGTGTCGCGCGCGTCCAGCGGGGCCAGATAGCGGATGCCGAAACGCCCTTCCAGCTCGCCCGCGTCGGCGATCGGCCGGCCGTCGACCCTGCGCAACGGCTCGCCGAGGCGCTGCTCGAGCGCCTCGTGGCGCGCGGCGAACTGCGCCAGCGTGTGGTTGACCAGCTCGATGCGCATGTTCGGCCGGATGTCCACGAGGACCTGGTCGTTGGCGCCGAGCGCCCAGAGCGAGATCGCGCCGATGAGGTCCCATCCGCTGCCGAACTCGTAGAGGCGCAGCTGCCCGAGGTCGGCGCCAGGACGGTGGCGCCGCAGGGAGTGGACGTGCTGGGCGGCGGTCGCGGCGTGGAAGTCGAAGTCCTCGGGGCCGCGCGGCAGGCGCTTGGTGACCTTGCGCTGGAAGATGTAGTTGATCTCGTGGCTGCGCGGCATGACGCTGATCGCGCCCTGTACCGCCGCCTTGGCGAGCCACTTCATCGGCGCGCGCGCCGTGCACGGTCGTTGGCCATCGTCGCGATCATGTCACCGGGACGCGACCGATCCGGTCTCGGTGGCCGTCGCCATCGTGCGGACCTGCTGCTGCAGCGCGTCGAAGATCGCCTCGCGGCGCCACAGGCGGTGCATGCTGTGGTCGATGTCCGGGATCTCGATCAGCCTGACGCCGTCGTTGCGCAGCGCCGTCGCGAGGCGGCGGGCCAAGCGGGTGCGCAGGTGGAACAGGCCCTCGTCGCCCTCGGCGAAGATCAGCGCGATCGGGGCCGCCCCGCGGGCGAGGTCGGTCAACCAGCGGCCGGCGTCGTTGCGGTGTCCGAGGAGGTCGAGGGCCGTCCACACGCCGCGGCGCGCACCGCGGGAGAGACGGGCTCGCTCGGCCGTGCGGTGCAGCGTGTTGTCGTCCGGCGTGAGGAGGCGGGGCTGGCCGTGGCTCCAGTACATCTGCGGGTTGAGCGCCACGACGCCGGCGACCGGCTGGTCGAGCGCGACCTTCAGGGCGATGTAGGCGCCCGAGCAGAGGCCGAACGGGATGACGTGCGGGTGGCCTTGCTCGTGCAGCGCGTCGATCACGCTGCGAAGGTCGTCCATGCAGTGGTCCTCGTACGGGCGCCCGGGCGCCTTGCGATCGTCCGGGCTCTCGCCCCAGCCGCGGAAGTCGAAGCGCAGGGCCCGCCGGCCGTCGAGAGCCAGCTCGCGTGCGAACGACACCCACGTGCGACCGGGGCCGAAGTGCGGCTCGGAGCCCGAGTTCAGGAACACGACGGTCGGGGCGTCGGGGTCGGCGTCCAGCGGCTCGGTGAGGACGCCCACGAGCTGATGCGGACCGAGCGCGACGACCGTCTCGCGCAGCGCACGGCCGTCCCCGGCGGTCAATGAGGCGGCGGGCTCGGTCGAAGGCGGCGCCAGCGGCTCGCCGTCCGCCGCGCCGATCCAGGCGCGGATGTCCTCGAGCCTGGCGTGGGGCACCTCGGCGCGCTCGGCCGTCGTCTGGACCATCTTGTCGCTTCCCTCGGCCGTCGCCGTGGTCACGGATGCGCCGAGCTCCTCGAGCGCGGAGGCGAGCTTCGCGGGTCGGTCGTCGACGATCAGCACGCGCCGGGCGGGCCGGCTCGACGGCCCGGCGATCGCCGCCAGGTCCGCCAACGTCTGCGCGGTGTAGACGTCGCCGGCGTGGCTGTAGGCGGGGCCGCAGCCACGATCGTGCTCGGGAGGGATCTCGACTCCGAGCAGCCGGAGCTCCTTGACGTAGCGCTTGCCGGAGGCGGCGGGGCACCACGCCACCAAGCCGTCGGCGTCGACGCCGGCGCCCTCGACGAGCGCCAGCAGCGCGCCCAGCCGCAGTCCCACGACGGTGAGGCGGGTGCAGCCCTGGTCGCGCAGCTCCCGCGCGGCGGCGTGGAGGCTCTCGCGCCACGCGCCGACGCGGTCCGGATCCCAGGCGTCGCCGGTCGAGTCGCCGGTCCCGTGGTAGTCGAAGCGCAGCACCCGGTGGCCGTCGCCGGCCAGGGCCTCGGCGAGGACCCGCAGGCTCCGGTGGCTCGTCAGGTGCTCGTAGCCGATCGGCGCCGCGATCAGGACGCCGCTCGCCCGGCCGCCGTCCTGCTGCGCCGTGACCCATCCGAGCAGCTGTCGGTCGGGGGGACCGAACCACCGTGCGACCGTCTCCGTCTCAGCCATCCCGATCCAATCTGTCGCCTCCAGCGGTGCGCCGCGCGCCGCCGCTCAGCGGTCGGGCGGGCGGATCGTACGCGGCGGGCACGGTCGTTGCGAACTTCTCCGCTTTGCGGGAGATCGGCACCGGACATCCGGCCGCGAGGGGCGGGATCTCCCCGAACCGTCCCGTACCATGCCGCCGATGCTGCACGCCGCGACCGAGCGCCGGCGGGACCCGGCGCTGCTCGCCGCTGGTCTGCGATCGCTGCGCGCTGCGCCGATCACCGTGCCGTGCCTGGGCATCGTCGTCCTGCTCGCGTGGTTCGCCGCCGAGAAGGGCGGCTACCCGATCTCGACGTGGGCACCGGGCGGGATCGTCGCGCTCGCGCTGCTGGCAGTCGCGCTGTGGACGGTGCCCAACGACTGGCGCGCCGTGCCGCGCACCGTCGTGGCCGCCGCGGCGCTGCTCGCGCTCTATGCCGCGTGGAGCTTCGCGTCGATCGCCTGGGCGGCCGATCCGGGCGCGGCGTGGGAGGGCTCCAACCGCACGCTGATGTACGTGGTGGTCTTCTGCCTGTTCGGCCTCTGGCCGCAGCGGACGCAGACCGCCGCGGTGGTCCTCGGGCTCTGGGTGCTCGCCATCGGCGGCATCGCGCTGGTCGAGGCGCTCCGCGTCCCGCTGGTCGCCGATCCCCGCACGCTGTTCTCGGCCGGGCGGTTCATGCCGCCGGCCGGCTACCCGAACGCGACCGCCGCGGTGTTCCTCATGGCGTTCTGGCCGGCGGTCGCGCTGGCCGCGTCCCGGCGCGTGCCGCCGGCGCTGCGCGCCCTGTTCGCCGCGACCGCGGTGGTGACGTTCGACGTCTCGCTGCTGGCGCTCAGCCGCGGCGCGGTGCTGGCGCTGCCGATCTGCGCGGTCCTGTTCGTGGCGCTCGTCCCGGGCCGCCTCCGCCACCTCGTCACGCTCGTGCCGATCGCCATCGCGTGCGGCGCCGCGGTGCCGTCGCTGATCCACCTGACCGACGTGGTCGGCGTCTACCAGCCGCCGCCCGGGATCGGCGCGGCCGATGCCGCGGGCCGCGCCATGCTGGCCGGCGCGCTGCTGGTGGCGCTCGTGGTCGGCCTGGTCGCGCTGCTCGAGGTTCGCCGCCCGCCCGCCGAGGCGACCGCGGCACGGCTGCGCCGCCTGGGCCACGCCGGCTTCGGGGCTGCCGGCGTGGTCGCGGTCCTCGCGGCGCTGGTCGTGATGGGCAACCCGATCACGCGCGTCGACGACGCATGGAGCTCGTTCAAGGGCGGCTACAGCACGGACGCGACCGGCAGCCGGCTGGGGAGCGGCCTGGGCTCCAACCGCTATGACTTCTACCGCGTCGCCGTCCGCGTCTTCGGTGACCATCCGGTGGCGGGGATCGGGGCGGACAACTTCTTCCAGCAGTACCTGCGCGACGGCCGCAGCGCCGAGACGCCGAGCTTCCCGCACAGCATCGAGCTGCGGGCGCTGGTGCAGACCGGGGTCATCGGCGCGCTGCTGCTGTTCGGGGCGTTCGCCGCGGCGCTCGCTGCGGTGTGGCGCGTGCTGCGCGCGCGACGCGCCGACGACCTCGGCGCCGCCGTCGCCGGCGGGGCGGCGATCGCGTTCGTGTACTGGTTGGTCCACGGCTCGGCCGACTGGTTCTTCGAGTTCCCGGGGCTGAGCATCGCCGCGTTCGCGATGCTCGGGCTCGCGGCGTCGCTGGCGCCGCGGAGGGGGACTGTCCCCGTCCTCGCGCGCCCGTCGTTCACCGTCCTCGCGCCGCGGAGGGCGGAGGTCGGCGTCCTCTCGCGCCCGTCGTCGACCGTCCTCGCGCCAGTCACCGCCGTCCTCGTCCTCGCGGGCGTGGCGCTGTTCGGGCTGTGGGGATCGGACCACGAGGTCAAGGCGGCGGCCAAGACCTACGTCAAGACCCCGAACGCCGCCTACGAGCGTCTCGACCGCGCGCGAACGCTCGATCCGTTCTCGGACCGCGCCGACTCGCTGGCGGGCAGCATCGCCGGGCGGCTCGGCGACCTGCAGCGCGCCGACGCCGCCTTCGGCCGGGCGCTCGCGCGCGTGCCCGACGACCAGTACGCGACGCTCGAGCGCGGCGTGATCGCCTCCGCCACCGGCCGGCCCGCCGAGGCCCAGCGGCTGCTGACCCGCGCGGCGCAGCTGGCGCCGCGCGACGCCACCACGCGCGAGGCCCTGAAGATCGTGCGCTCCGGCGGCACGCTCGACCTGGCCGCGGTCAACCAGCGCATCCTGAGCGGGGCCCAGCAGTTCGGCCGCTGAGCAGACCGACCGTCCCTCCTGAACTCTGTCCATTGCTACCTTGAACCGATCGTCACGCCCATGAACCGCCTCGCCACCCTCGCCGCCGTCCTGCTGTCGGTTCTCGTGCTGCCCGGCGCGGCGCTCGCGGCCGGCGACGACCCGCTGCTCAGCGGCTACGGCGGTCCCGGGAGTGGCGACCAGGCCGTCCTCGGCGGCGGCGTGGTCGGTGGCGGCGGGAGCGGTGGCTCCGGGTCGTCCGGCAGCCTCCGCGCGGCCACGCGCAGCGTGCCCGCGACCGCGGCGCCCGCCACGGCCCCGAGCGTGGCAACCACGTCGACCACGCCGACCACCGGCACGTCGTCGGGCAAGCACACCAAGAACGCCAAGCCGCACCGCACCCGCCCGTCCACGCCGGCGGCCAGGCAGCACGCGTCGACGGGCAGCGGGACGGCCACGAAGCGGCCGGCGCTCGCCACCACCGGCACGCGCGTGGACCGGTCCTCGGCCGGCGCGTTCCCGCTCTCCACCGGCGACCTGCTGCTGGCGCTCGTCGTCGCCCTGGCGCTCGCGGCGCTGGCCGTCGCGACCAGCCGCCTGTCCGGCGGGCCGGCGCGGCCG
>JAOPZP010000489.1 GCA_025964055.1 Conexibacter sp. | reverse complement strand
CGAACGCGGCCAGGCCGCCGCACGAGGCGCCACGCCCGGCGCCGCGCGGCGACGCCGCCCGCGGCTGGCGCTGGAGCCAGCGCCTCGCGCTCGTGGCCTGCTGGGGGTGCGGCCTCGCGCTGTGCGTGGTCACCGCGGCGATCGTGGTGTACATGGGCGTGCGGGGCGTCCAGTACCTCAACCCCGAGCTGCTGTTCAGCCGCCCGACGCCGGGGCTGCAGCAGCACACGACCGGCGGCATCCTCGACCCGATCGTCGGCACGCTCGTGCTGACGGTCATCGGCATCGCGCTCGCCGTGCCGCTCGCCGTGGCCGCCGCCGTGTGGCTGGTCGAGTACGGCCGCCCGGCGCCGCTGGCGCGCGCGGTCGAGTCCGGGATCGAGGTCGTCGCCGGCACGCCCGACATCGTCATCGCCATCTTCGGGCTGGCGATCTTCCAGCTGCCGCTGTTCGCCCCGCTCTCGTTCACCGCATCGGGCGGCGGCGTCTTCGGGCGCTCGTTCCTGGCGGCCGGCGCGATGATGTCGCTGATCGCGCTCCCGCTCGTCTTCGGTGCTGCGCGCGAGGGGCTGATGGCGATCCCGACGCACGTCCGCGAGGCGTCGTGGGCGCTGGGCAAGACGCGCATCTGCACGATCCGCACGATCCTGCTGCCGCAGATCCGCACCAACATCGCCACGGGGTCGGCGCTCGGGATGGGACGCATCGTCGGCGACACCGCGGTGGTCGTCGTCCTGCTTGGCGCGACGCTCCAGCTCGAGCGCCAAGGCGACGTCCCGATCCTCGGGAACCTGCGCGGCACCGGCTCGACGCTGACCAGCTACGTGTACGGCGCCTCCCCCGCCGGCGAGGGCAACGCCCCGCAGAAGGCCTATGCCGCGGCCTTCGTCCTGCTGCTGATCGTCCTCACCCTGAACGCCGCGGTCGACCTGCTCGGCCGGAGCAAGGAGCCTCGCCCATGAGCACCCACGACCGCGTGGTCGATCCCTTCCTCGACGACGCCGTTCCCGCCCTGCCGCCGCCGCGCCGGCGCGTGCGGCTGGACCGCACGCCGGTCCCCGTCCCCGAGGCGCAGGACGCGCCGTCGACCCGCGCCCGCACGCGCGGCCCCGGCGGGCCGGAGCGCATGCGCGTCGAGGGGTTGTCGGTGCACTACGGCGACAACGCCGCCGTCAAGGACGTGTCCTTGTCGATCCACGCGGGCGAGGCGCTGGCGCTGATCGGTCCGTCGGGCTGCGGCAAGACCACGCTGCTGCGCACGCTGAACCGGCTGACCGAGACGACCGCGGGCGCCGATCGCGGCGGGCGCGTGCTCCTGGACGGCACCGACGTCGAGCAGCTGGAGATCACCGCGCTGCGCCGCCGCGTCGCGATGGTGTTCCAGCAGCCCAACCCGTTCCCCATGTCGATCTTCGACAACGTGGCCTACGCGATCCGCGTGCAGAACCGCAAGCGGCCGAGCCGGGGCGACCTCGGGCCGCAGGTCGTCGACGCGCTGCGCCGCGCCGGGCTGTACGACGAGGTCGCGGAGGGCCTCGATCGCCCGGCGCTGCGGCTGTCGGGCGGTCAGCAGCAGCGGCTGTGCATCGCCCGCGCGATCGCGACCCGCCCTGAGGTCTTGTTGATGGACGAGCCGTGCTCGGCCCTGGACCCGCGCTCGACCGCCGTGATCGAGGAGCTGATCGGCGAGCTGCGCCGCGACCTGGCCGTCGTCATCGTCACGCACAACCTCGCCCAGGCCCACCGGATCGGCGACAAGGTGGCGTTCATGTACCTGGGCGACCTCGTCGAGTGGGGCGACGCCGACCAGGTCTTCGGGGCTCCCCGTGCCCAGCGCACGCGCGACTACGTGGCGGGGGCGTTCGGGTGACGGGCGCCGCCGGCGCCGCGCGGCGCCTGGGGGCAGGGGCGCTGGCCGTGCTGGCCGCGGCGGGTCTCTCGGCGTGCGAGAGCACGGCCGACAAGAGCGCGGCGATCGCCGCGCAGGGGCGTGCGGCGGTCAAGGGCGGCGGCGCGCTGAAGATCGCCCGCAACCCCGACGTGCGCGTTGTGCGCTCGGCCGTCGTGCGCGGCGCGGGCGGCGCCGTCGCGGTGGCGGTGCAGCTGCACAACGCCGGCGCGCGGGCCCAGCGCGACGTGCCGGTGCTCGTCGACGTGCGCGACGCCCGCGGGGCGTCGGTCTACTCCAACGCGGCCGCGGGCCTCCAGCCCGCGCTGCAGCGGCTGACGCTGATCCGCGGGCGGGGCAGCGCCTGGTGGGTCAACGACCAGGTGACCGCGAGCCGGCCGCCGCGCTCGGTCCGGGTCCGGGCCGGCGCGGCGAAGGTCGCGGTTGGCGCGCCGCGGGTGTCGCTGAGCGGCGTGCGCTTCGACTCCGACGCGACCGGTCGCTTCCTCACCGGCACGGTCGTCAGCCGTGCACGCTCCGTGCTGCGCCAGGTCCCGATCTTCGCCGTGGCGATCAAGGGCGGGAAGGTCGTCGCGGCCGGCCGCGCGCTCGTCGGGAAGCTCCCCGCCGCGGGCGCGCCCAAGCCCACCCACTTCCGCCTGTTCTTCGTCGGCGAGCCGCGCGGCGCGCGGCTGGCCCTGACCGTCGCGCCGACCGCGGCACCGTCGTCAAGGAGCACCACGTGAGCACGCATTCCCACCCCGTCCCGGTCTTCGGGCGCGACGGCGAGCCCTGCCCCGCCTGCGGCGCGCCGCTGGCCGGCGACCAGCGCTACTGCCTGCACTGCGGCACGCGGCGCCCCGAGGCCCGGCTGGAGTTCCTCGACGTGCTCGACGCGGACGTCCGCGCGCGCGCCGCCGCGCCGGTGCTCGCGG
>JAOPZP010000404.1 GCA_025964055.1 Conexibacter sp. | reverse complement strand
GTGCGGATCCGCGCGAGGATTTCACTGCGTGCTGCGCTCACCGGCCGCGCTCCTGCTGCCACCATTCGCGGAACGTCTGGTCGGGCACCGTCGGCAGGTCGCGCATCGCGGTCCAGGCCGACAGCATGGGCGCCCATCCGGCGACGCGGGCCAGCGGACCCCGCCCGCCCAGGCGCGCCAGCTTGCCCGCGCGGGCGAAGCGGCCCGGCGAGGCGAACATGGCCGCAGCCGCCGACATGACGGCGCGCTCGGGGTCGAGCCGGCCGCGCTCCTCGCGAACGACCTTGCCCCGCAGGTGCACCAGCACCGACGGGATGTCGATCTTCACCGGGCACGCGTCGTAGCAGGCACCGCACAGGCTGGAGGCCCACGGAAGCGTGGGCGCCGCCTCGAGGCCCTTGAGCTGTGGCGTGAGGATCGCGCCGATGGGCCCCGGGTACACGCTCCCGTACGCGTGGCCGCCGCTCCGCTCGTACACGGGGCACACGTTCAGGCACGCCGAGCAGCGGATGCAGTGCAGCGCCTGGCGGCCCACCTCGTCGGCGAGCACATCGGTGCGCCCGCCGTCCAGCAGCACGAGATGGAACTCGTGCGGGCCATCGTCCTGCCGCACGCCGGTCCACAGCGAGGTGTAGGGGTTCATGCGCTCGCCGGTCGAGGACCGGGGCAGCACCTGCAGGAAAACCTCGAGGTCCTGCCACTGCGGGAGGACCTTCTCGATGCCCATCACCGTCACGAGCACCTCCGGGAGCGTCGTGCACATGCGCCCGTTGCCCTCGGACTCCACGACGCAGATGGCGCCCGTCTCGGCGATGGCGAAGTTCGCGCCGCTGACCGCCACGCGCGCCGACAGGAACAGCCGGCGCAGGTGCTTGCGCGCCACGGCCGCCAGCGCGTGCGGATCGTCGGAGAGCGTCTCGCCCTTCGCGATCGTGCGTTCGAACAGGCGGCGGATCTCTGCCCGGTTGCGGTGGATGGCCGGAACGAGGATGTGTGACTGCGTGTCGCCGGCGAGCTGGACGATGAGCTCGGCGAGGTCGGTCTCCACGGCGTGGATGCCCTCGGCCTCGAGCGCCTCGTTGAGCCCGATCTCGTCGGTCACCAGCGACTTGACCTTCACCACCTCGCGCGCGCCGTGCGCGTGCGCGATGCGCGCCACGATGGCGTTGGCCTCGTCGCCGTCGCGCGCCCAGTGGACGGTCCCGCCGGCGCGCTGGACGGACGCCTCGAGCGCCTCGAGCTGCTCCGGGAGGGTGGCCATGGTCTGCGCCTTGATCGCCTCGGCGCCCGAGCGCAGCGCCTCCCAGTCGGGGACCTCGCCGACCATGGCCAGGCGCTTGGCGCGGATGGTCGACGTCGCGCGCTGGACGTTGTTGCGCAGCTGCGTGTCACCCAAGGCGCGCCGCGCGGCCTCGGGGAAGCCCCCCGCGTGCCGGCTCACTCGGTCGCCGCCAGGATCTCGGCCAGGTGCATGACGCGCACGCCGGCGCGCTGGCGGCGCAGGGCGCCGCCGATGTGCATGAGGCAGGAGTTGTCGGCCGAGGTGCAGACCTCGGCCCCGGTGTCGAGGATGCGCCGCAGCTTGTCGGAGAGCATCGACATCGACACGTCGGCGTTCTTGACCGCGAAGGTGCCGCCGAAGCCACAGCACTCGTCGGCGGCGGGGAGCTCGACCAGCTGCAGCCCGCGGACGGCCTGCAGCAGCCGCTGAGGCCGATCGCCCAGGCGCACGATGCGCAGGGAGTGGCAAGTAGTGTGAAGCGTCACGCGGTGCGGGAACGACGCACCGACGTCGACGACGCCGAGCCGGTCGACGAGGAACTCGGTGAGCTCCATGACGCGCGGGGCCAGCTCGGCGACCTCGCGGGCGAGGCCCGGGTCGTCGGCCGCGGCGGCCAGCCGCGCGTAGTGGTCGCGCACCGTGCCGACGCAGGACGCCGACGGGGAGACGATGACGTCGGAGTGCGCGAACACGTCGACGAACCGGCGAGCCAGACGGGTCGCATCCGGCTCGTAGCCCGAGTTGGCGTGCATCTGCCCGCAGCACGTCTGATCCGGGGGGAAGTCGACGGTGCACCCGACGCGCTCGAGGACGTCCACGACCGCGCGCCCGGTCTCCGGGAACAGGACGTCGTTGAAGCAGGTGATGAAGAGGCTGGCGCGCACGGTGTCGAGAGGACCCGACGCGGCCGCCTGCAGGCGCAGGCGGCCGCGTGGGTGCCGAGTGGATCTCTAGAGCTGCTTGCCGGCGAGCTCGAACGCCCAGGCCATCGTCTGGTCGTTGAACTCGTGGGGCCGCCGGTAGAACGTGTCGAAGTACTGGTCCGTGCCGACGTGCGTGTTGTCGTATATCTTGCGCAGCTTCACGAGTGCGCTGGGATCGAAGTCCACGCGGATGTCCACGGCGGCGTAGGGGTTCTTGCCGTCGTAGACCTCGATGCAGGCGAAGAACTCGGGGATGGACTGGCCCTCCCACTCCTGTCCGCCCGCGGCGCGGCCGGCCTCCAGCGTGCTGAGCAGCCGCTCGGCGAGATCGGTGCCGGCACCGGCCTCGTAGGCCTCCTGCATCGCCGGGATGCAGCCGTCGCTCAGGGCGTTGCCCATGACGACGTAGCCGTCACCGACGACGTGGCTCTTGTTGGGGAAGCACTTGTCACCGGTGTACGCCCAGGCGTCCCCGCCCACGGTGACGATGCCCACCTGACGATGGAAGAGGTACTCGTCCATGGCCTCGAACTCGCCCTGCATGTCGTCCAGCGAGCCGCCGGCGTCGAGGTGCTCGAACGCCTTGAACGACAGCATCGGGTTGCACATCGACTGCGAGCAGACGATGGCGCCGTCATCACGCATCGTCGGCAGCATGCCCTTGACGTGCGGGACGACCTTGGAGCAGTTGACCGAAGCGGTCGTCACAGCGACGCCGATCGCTCCGGTTTCCCCGCACTTGCCCATGACGGTGTAGGTCATGTCACTTCCTTTCTGGCTTGATGTTCATGCGGCCTGTCGGACTTCGTAGAGCTTCCTCGGACGTCCGGGGCCCGCAATCTCCGCGTCGGCGACCGCCTCGCCGGTGGCGACGAGGTGCTCGAGATAGCGCCGCACGGTCACCCGCGCCATGCCGACGCTCTTCGCGACGTCTTCGGCCGAGGTCCCGCAGGGGCTCTTGGCCAGGACCCCGCGCACCTCGGCGAGGGTCTTCGGGCAGAGGCCCTTGGGCAGCATGTCCAGGCCGCCGGCCGCCCGCCACACCTGGTCGATGCCCTGCTGCTCGAGCGCCGGCGCGCGCAGCGCCGTCATCCGGTGCAGGAACGCCGTCAGCGCCTGCCGCAGCCGCTCGGGCGTGAACGGCTTGATGAGGTAGTCGAGCGTGCCGAGGTGGATCGTGGAGCTCACGACCTCGGCGGTGCAGTCGGCGGTGACCACGATGACCTCGCCACGGCAGCCGCGCAGGCGCAGGTGGCGCAGGAGGGTCA
>JAOPZP010000396.1 GCA_025964055.1 Conexibacter sp. | reverse complement strand
ACTAGCCTCCAACACCGCATGCGCCGCCGCTCCATCGTCCTCCTCCTCACCCTCGTCGCCCTCGGCACCTCCGCCTGCTCGCGCCCGCAGACCGAGGTCCGCACGCTCCCCACCGGTCCGCTCAACCAGGCCGACTACGAGCACGCCTTCAACGTCAGCGCCGCCGGCCTCGCGCCGAAGTACGGCGTCGGCAAGGAGCTGCCGAAGGGCGCGCCCGCCTCGCAGCAGGCGCAGCGCGTGAGGGCCTTGCAGCAGCTCCTGCGGGTCTGGGCGGGTCGGATCGCGGGACTGCAGCCTCCAGCGCCCGCGCGCCGAGCGCAGGACCGCTACGTCGCCGGCGTCCGTGGCTTCGCCGGCGATCTCGAGCGCGCGCGCACCCTGCTGGCGAGCGGTGATGTCAAGGGCGCCGGGCGGCTGCTGGCGAGTGGACGGGTCGTCTCGGCCCGGACGCGCGCCGACCTCGTCGCCGCCCGCCGCGCCTTCCACGCGCTCGGCTACCACCTCACCGACCTCGACAGCGCGCCCGTGAAGACGTCTTAAGGGACGTTGTCGCCGGCCGGCTGCGGTGACAGGGTGCCGGGATGGAGCTCAGCACCGAGCCGCGCTACGACCGCATCGGCGAGGGCTACGCACGGTACCGGCGCCCAGATCAGCGCTTCGCGGCGCGCATCGAGGCGGCCCTCGGCGACGCGCGGACCGTCGTCAACGTCGGCGCGGGCACGGGCTCCTACGAGCCGCGCGACCGCCACGTGGTCGCCGTCGAGCCCAGCGACGTCATGGCGGCCCAGCGCCCGCCGGACCTCGCGCCCGCCATCCGCGCGGGCGCCGGCGCCCTGCCGCTGCGCGACGGCTCCGTCGACGCCGCGATGGCCGTCGTGACCGTCCACCACTGGGACGCCGATCAGGAGCGCGGTGTGCGTGAGCTGCGCCGCGTCGCCCGCGGGCCCGTGGTCATCCTGACCTACGACCCGCGCGTGAGCGGCGCGATGTGGCTCATGGCCGACTACCTGCCGGAGGTCGCAGCGCTCGACCACCGCATCTTCCCGCTGCCCGAGACGTTGGCCGCCTGGCTCGGCGGCGCCGTGTCCGTGGAGGCGGTGCCGATCCCGCGCGACACGCCCGACTGGATGCTCGGATCGTTCTGGGCCCATCCGGAGCGCGTGCTCGACCCGCAGGCCCGGGCCGGGACCTCCGGCTTCGCCCGCATGGACCCCGCGATCGTCGCCCGCACCGTCGACGCGGTGCAGCGCGACCTCGGCAGCGGCGCCTGGGACGAGCGCCACGGCCACCTGCGCGAGCTCGAGGCCTACGACGCCGGCCTGCGCCTCATCGTCGCCGCGCCCTAAGCGCGGGCGTCGCCGCCCTCGTCGGCGGGCGGCGAGGGCGGAGGGCCCGGCGCCGGACCCATCGCCGGGAACAGCTGCGCGTCGCAGTGCGGGCACAGCGGCTTGCCGCTGTGGGGCGTCACGGCGTAGCTGGCGAGCCGGCAGGAGGGACAGGAGACGTACGGCACCCACCCTTAAGTACGTTCCAGCGGCCATTTTGTGACCAGGAGCGCCGAAGACGTCCTGCGCTGAACACCCGATCAGGGGGTCGGGCCGGCGGCGGCGCCCGGGCTGGTCACCGGGTCCGACGTGATCCGCTGCGCCACGTAGACCGGGATGATCGACAGCAGGATCACCACGACGCCGACCACGTTGACGACCGGCAGCTGGTTGGGCCGCGACAGGTTCGTGAGGATCCAGATCGGCAGCGTCTCGCGGTCGCCGGCCGTGAACGTCGTCACGATCACCTCGTCGAAGCTCAACGCGAACGCCAGCAGCGCGCCGGCCACCAGCGCCGAGCGCAGCTGCGGGAACGTCACGAACCAGAAGGTCTGCCACGTGTGGGCGCCGAGGTCGGCCGAGGCCTCCTCGAACGACGCGCTCGTCCGCCGCAGCCGTGCGACGACGTTGTTGTAGACCACCACGATGCAGAACGTGGCGTGGCCCACGATGATCGTGAACAGCGTGAGGTCCACGCCGAGGACCTGCGTGAAGGTCGAGTTCAGCGCCATGCCGGTGACGATGCCCGGCAGCGCGATCGGCAGGACGACCAGGAACGACACCGCCTCGCGCCCGAAGAACCGGTAGCGCGCCACGGCGAACGCCGCGAGCGTGCCGAGCGCCAGCGCGATCAGCGTCGCGCCGATCCCCGCCTGCACCGACGTCCACAGCGCGTCGCGGACGCCCTGGTTGTGGAAGGCCTTGTCGAACCAGCTCAGCGTGAGCCCCGGCGGCGGCCACGTGGCGGTGCGCCGGTCGTTGAAGGCGTAGATCGCGATGACGATCAGCGGCGCGTAGAGGAAGGCGAGCGTCAGCCCGGTCCCGGCCTTCAGCGCCCAGCGCGTTCCCCGCGAGAGATGCATGGCCTACAGCTGCTCGAACGCTCCCAGCCGCCGCGCGACCAGGAGGTAGATGACCATGACGAACACCGGCACGGTGGCGAACGCGGCCGCCAGCGGCAGGTTGTTGGCCACGCCGACGTTCGAGAACACGACGTTGCCGATGAACTGCTTGGAGCTGACCAGCTGCGGCGTGATGTAGTCGCCCAGCGTCAGGGAGAAGGTGAAGATCGAGCCGGCGGCCACCGCCGGGAAGGCCAGCGGCAGCACCACGCGGCGGAACGTCGTGCCGGGCCGGCCGCCGAGGTCGCCCGAAGCGTCCAGCAGCGAGTTGGGGATGCGCTCCAGCCCCGCGTAGATCGGCAGCACCATGTACGGCAGCCACAGGTAGCTGAACACCAGCCACGTCGCGACGATCCCGTAGCCGGGCCCGGAGATCCCGAGCGGATGCAGCGCCCAGTTCAGGATGCCGTCGTGGTTGAGGATCGTGCGCCACGCGTAGACCTTGACCAGGTAGCTGGCCCACAGCGGCATCAGCACCGCGACGGTCAGCGCCGCCCGCGCCCGCGGCGTGGCGACCTTGGCCATGAAGAACGCGATCGGGAACGCGAGGATCGCGTCGGTGACGGTCACCGCCGCCGCGACGCCGACCGTCCGCAGGACGATCTCGCGGTAGACGTGCCCGTTCCAGAGCGTCTGGAAGTTCGTCAGCGAGTAGGAGTGGACGATCTGGCCGCTGAAGTCGTCCAGCTGCCAGAACGCCGCGACGAACAGGACCGCCAGCGATCCGAGGTAGGCGACGACCAGCCAGCCGAGCGGGCCGGCGAGCAGCAGCCCGACCTGGGCGCGGCGATGTCCGTGGAGGAGGTCGGCGAGCCTGCGGCCCACCGACCTCCTGCCGGGCTTCGTGTCGACCGTGGCGGCCAACGCGATCGGGCTGCTAGCCCTTGATCTCCGTCCAGGCCTGCACCCAGTTGGAGTAGTCCTTGCAGGTCGCCCCGCGCGCGTCGCCGCAGTCCTTGCGCGGCGTGGTCCAGAACGAGACCTTGTCGAAGTACGCCTCGTCGGCGGCGTGGAAGATCGTGCAGTGATCCTTGGCCGCCGTGTAGGCGCACGACTTGGCGTTGGCCGGCGCCTCGCCGAACCACTCCGCCACCTGGGCGTTGGGCTTGGGCGCGATGATCCAGTTCATCCACTCGTACATGCAGTTGGGATGCTGGGCCTTGGTCGCGATCATCCAGGTGTCCGACCAGCCGGTGGAGCCCTCCTTGGGCAGCGTGGTCTTGATCGGCACCTTGTCGCCCTCCAGCAGGTTGGCGATGACCTGCCACGTCGTGCCGACCGTGGAGTTGCCGTTGGCGAACGCCTGCTGCTCCTTGGTGTAGTCGGCCCAGTACTCGCCGATGTTCGCGCGCTGGGCCTTCAGGAGGTCGACCGCCGCCGTGAACTGCGCGTCGTTCAGCTCATACGGGTTGGTGATCTTCAGCGCCGGCTTGGTCGCCTTGAGGTACAGCGCCGCGTCGGCGATGTAGATCGGGCTGTCGTAGGCCGTCACCTTGCCCTTGTAGGCCGAGGCGCCGTCGAAGACCGCGCTCCAGGAGTCCAGGGGCGTGGAGATCTTCTTCGAGTTCCACATCAGGATGTTGGCCCCACGACCGTGCGGGATCCCGTACATCTGGCCGTCGACCGAGTTGAAGGCCTTGTTCTTCAGGCCGGCGTAGACGTCCTTGTAGTTTGGGACGAGGTCGGTGTTGACCGGTGCGACGTCGCCACCGGCGATCAGCCGCAGCGTCGCGTCCCCCGACGCCGACACGCCGTCGTAGCGGCCGGTGCGCATCAGCGTCACCATCTCGTCGGAGGTGTTGCCGACCTTGACGTTGACCTGGCAGCCGGTCTTCTTCTCGAAGGGCGTGACCCAGTCGACCTTGGGGTCGGTGGACCCGTCCTCGGCGTAGCCCGCCCAGGCGATGATGTTGAGCTTGCCCTCGCCGGCACCGAGCTTGGCCATCGGCTTGGCGTCGCTGCCGGGCTTGACGGAGCCGCTTCCGCCGCCGCTGCTGCTGCTGCTGCTCGAGCCGCCGCCGCATCCGGCGGCGACGAACAGCGCCACCGCAGCCAGCACCGCGAACCACACGCGGATCTTCATGGACCTACCTCCTCCGGTTGAACTGCGATGGCGGAGGTGTGCTCCTCGCGCCAGGCCACCCTGACCTCCCGACCCTGCACCTCGAGCGCCTGAGCGGACGAGGTCTCCAGGTTCTGCTGCACGACCTGCAGCTGGCCGCCGCCGGCCAGCGCGACGACGTAGCGCGTCAGCGGTCCCACGTAGCTGACGTCGATGACGCGCCCGTGCTCGCTGACCAGCCCGTCGCTGGACGCGTCGCCGGTCAGCAGCCGGATCTTCTCCGGCCGCACGGTGAAGCGACGCCCGCCGCGGTCGAGCACGTTGGACGTGCCGACGAAGCCGGCCACGAACTCCGTGGCCGGACGCTCGTAGACCTCGGCCGGCGCGCCGACCTGGACGATCCGGCCCGCGTCGAACACGGCCAGGCGGTCGCTCATCGTCAGCGCCTCCTCCTGGTCGTGGGTGACGTAGACGAAGGTGATGCCGACCTCGCTCTGGATGCGCTTGAGCTCGACCTGCATCCCGAGCCGCAGCTGCGCGTCCAGGGCGCCGAGCGGCTCGTCGAGCAGCAGCACGCGCGGCCGGTTGACGATCGCCCGGGCCAGCGCGACGCGCTGGCGCTGGCCGCCGGAGAGCTGGGCCGGCTTGCGGGCGCCGACGCCCGGCAGGCGCACCATCTCCAGAGCCTCGCCGGCGCGCGTTCGCCGCTCCGCCTTGCCGACGCCCTTGATGCGCAGGCCGTAGGCGACGTTGTCGGCCACGGTCATGTGGGGGAAGAGCGCGTAGTCCTGGAAGACCGTGTTGACGTCGCGGGCGTAGGCGGGCACGTGGCTGACGTCCTGGCCGCCGAGCTCGACGCGCCCTGCGTCGGGCAGCTCGAAGCCGGCGATGAGGCGCAGCGTCGTGGTCTTTCCGGAGCCCGAAGGGCCCAGGAGCGTGAAGAACTCGCCGTGGTCGACGTCGAGCGACACGCCGGCGACGGCGTGTACATCGCCGTAGCGCTTGGCGAGGTCCACCAGCCGGATGTCATGCACATTGGCCAACCGCCGCCAGCCTCCCAGCAACGGGATTCGACAACGAGGCACAAATCCCCGCCGACGTTGGGCCACCGTGGCCTGGCGGCACGCGGGATGCTGCGCATCCGGCTACGGTTGTCCACTGCGACCACCGTGCGGACGGATCGGACAACCGACAAGGGGAGTGGCGGGGTTTCAATGGCGTTGACGGCCGCGGCGAGCAATGCCGAGCTCCAGGAGCTCGCCAAGCGTCATCTGTGGCTGCACTTCAGCCGCATGGGCTCCTACGACGACGGCGCCGAGGTGCCGATCATCGTCCGCGGCGACGGCTGCTACGTCTGGGACCAGCACGGCAAGCGGTTCCTCGACGGCCTCAGCTCGCTGTTCTGCACGAACATCGGCCACGGGCGCGCCGAGGTGGCGCAGGCCGGTGCCGATCAGGCCAAGGAGCTCGGGTTCTTCACCAACTGGTCCTACGCGCACCCGCGGGCGATCGAGCTGGCGACCAAGGTCGCCGAGCTGGCGCCCGGCGACCTCAACCGCGTCTTCTTCACCAGCGGCGGCAGCGAGGCGGTCGAGTCGGCGCTGAAGCTGGCCCGCCAGTACCACAAGCTGCGCGGCAACGGGACCAAGTACAAGGTCATCGCGCGCGAGACCGCGTACCACGGCACGACCATGGGCTGCCTCATGGCGACGGGCATCGCCGGCCTCCGCGCGCCGTTCGAGCCGCTGCCGGCCGGCGGCTGCCACGTGCCCAACACCAACATCTACCGGCTGCCCGAGGGCCACACGACCGACGAGCTCGTCGAGGCCATCGCCCACCGCATCGAGTTCGAGGACCCCAGCACGGTCTCGGCGATCATCCTCGAGCCGGTCCAGAACGCCGGCGGCTGCTTCGTGCCGCCCGAGGGCTACTTCCAGCGCGTCCGGGAGATCGCCGACTTCTACGACGTCGTCTTCATCTCCGACGAGGTCATCTGCTCCTGGGGCCGCCTCGGCGAGTGGTTCGGCGCCCAGCGCTACGACTACCGGCCCGACATCATCACGACGGCCAAGGGCATCACCTCGGCCTACTCGCCGATGGGCGCGGTCATCGCCTCGGACCGGATCTTCGAGCCCTTCTCCCACGGGACGACGTCCTTCGCGCACGGCATCACGTTCGGCGGCCACCCGGTGTCGGCCGCCGTCGCGCTGGCCAACATCGAGGTCTTCGAGCGCGAGAACCTGCTCGAGCACGTGCGCACGCAGGAGCCCGCGTTCCGCGCGATGCTCGACTCGCTGCGCGACATCCCGATCGTCGGGGACGTCCGCGGGGCGGGCTTCTTCCAGGCGATCGAGCTGGTCAAGGACCAGGAGACCAGGGAGTCCTTCTCCCACGAGGAGTCCGAGACGCTCCTGCGCGGCTACCTGTCGGCCGAGCTGTTCGAGCGCGGGCTGATCTGCCGCGCCGACGACCGCGGCGACCCGGTCATCCAGCTCTCGCCGCCGCTGATCGCTGGGCCTGAGCAGTTCGCCGAGATCGAGAGCGTCCTGCGCCCGGTCCTGGAAGAGGCGTCGCGAAGGATGGCCGTCCGCTAGCGATGCTGACCGTCCGTGAGCTGCTGCGGGACCTCGACGTCGGCGTCCTCGCCGGCGAGGCGAACCTCGACGCCCCGGTGCGCTGGGTGCACATCTCCGAGCTGGCCGATCCGACGCCGTGGCTGTCGGGTGGCGAGCTGCTGCTCACCACCGGCCTCGCGGTCGACACCCCCGAGGCCCAGCGTGCCTACATCGCCCGCCTGGCCGACCACGGCCTCGCGGGCCTGGGCTTCGGCACGGGCTTCGCCCACGAGTCGGTCCCCGAGGCGCTGATCGAGGCGGCGGCCGAGCGCCACTTCCCGATCATCGAGATCCCGTACGACACGCCGTTCATCGCCGTGACCGAGAAGGCGTTCGGGCGTCTGGTCAACGAGCAGTACGCGCTGCTGCAGCGCTCGATCGCCGTCCAGGAGCGCCTGCAGCGGATCGTCCTCAACGAGCGCGGCCTGGACGCGATCGCCTCGGCGCTGGCCACGCTGATCGGCGGCACGACCGTCGTGTTCGACGGCCGCGGCGAGCCGCAGGCGATGCACACGTTCCGCCGCGAGCTGCCCGACGG
>JAOPZP010000339.1 GCA_025964055.1 Conexibacter sp. | reverse complement strand
GCGCGCCATCGCGCCCGACGGCATGGCGTGGGTCGCCTGGCCGAAGCGGGCGTCGGGGATCGAGACCGACATGACCGAGGACGTCGTGCGCGAGGTCGTGCTGCCGACGGGCCTGGTCGACGTGAAGGTCTGTGCGATCGACGCGACGTGGTCGGGCCTCAAGCTCGTCATCCGCAAGGAGCTGCGATGACCGACGCCGTCTTCACGCCCGAGGGCGACGTGCTGATCCCGTCCGAGCACGCGCGCGGGCCCTGGGATGCGGGCTCGATGCACGGCGGCGCCCCGGCCGCGCTGGTCGCGCGGGCGATCGAGCGGCTCGAGACGCCCGTGCCCATGCGCTGCGTCCGGCTCGCCTACGAGTTCGTCAGCGCCGTGCCGCTGCAGCCCGTGATCGCGACCGCGCGGATCACCCGCGGCGGCAAGCGCCTGGCGCTCGTCGAGGCGTCGCTGACGACCACCGACGGCACCGAGGTCCTGCGCGCCCGTGGCACGCTGCTGCGCATCGGCGACGTCCATCTGCCGGCGGCCGCCACGCCGCCCGATCCGCCCGTTCCGGGCCCCGACGAGGGCCGCAGCGCCCACTGGACCGGCGGCGACGAGACCGCGGGCTTCCACCTCACCGCCGTCGAGCTGCGCTTCGCCCGCGGCGACTGGGGCCAGGGCCCGGCGCTCGGCTGGTTCCGGCTCGCGATGCCGCTGGTGGCCGGCGAGGCCGCCACGCCGCTGCAGCGCACCGTCGCGTTCGCCGACTTCGGCAACGGGCTCAGCCGCACCCTGGACTTCCACACGCACCTGTTCGTCAACACCGACCTCACCGTCCACCTGCACCGCGAGCCCGAGGGCGAGTGGGTCGGACTGGACGCGCGCACCGACCTCGACGCCACCGGCGCCGGCCAGGCGACGTCGATCCTGCGCGACGAGCGCGGGCGCCTCGGCGTGGCGGCGCAGTCCCTGTTCGTCGACGAGCGCTAGCGCTTCGCCAACAACGCCGACGCGCGCTTGCGCCGCGCCGCCTTGACGGCCTTCTTCGGCGCGTCGACGACGTACGTGCGCTTGGCCGTGCGCTCGGCCAGGCCGGCGTTCAGCAGGCGCTTGGCGACCACCGGGCAGCGGCGGCAGCGAGGGTCGCTCTTGCAGCAGGACCGCTTGACCTTGACCTCGCGCCTGGCGCTCATCCGGAGCCGAGGCTAGCGTCCACCTCCGTGCCGCCCGTCCCGCTCCCCGATCCCGCGCTCGCGCAGGCGCCCGCCTCGGCGCCGGCGCCGGCCGCCGCGGTCCCCGAGCAGCGCGTCACGCCGCTGGAGCTCTTCTTCGACCTCGTCTTCGTCTTCGCCATCACCCAGGTCACGGGGTACCTGACGGCCGACGCGACGTGGATCCGGCTGCTGGAGGGCCTGGCGATCCTCGTCGTCCTGTGGTGGGCGTGGGAGTGCTACGCCTGGCTGGGCAACACCGCGGGGTCCGACGAGGGCGCGTTCCGCCTGACGCTGCTCGCCGCCATGGGCGCGATGCTGATCGCCGCGATCGCGCTGCCGCACGCCTTCGGCCGCGACGCGCTGGCCTTCGGCATCGCCTACTGCATCGTGCGGATCCTGCACATCGTCGCCTACGCGATCCTGGCGCGGGCGGACCGGACGCTGCGGGTCGTCGTCGTCATCCTGGCCCGGCAGATGGTCCCCGTCGGGCTGCTCCTGGTGGTCGCCGGCCTCGTCGACGGCCCGCTGCGCACGCTCTGCTGGGTGGTGGCGATCGGGCTCGACCTCGGCGGCCTGTACATCCAGGGCGTGGAGGGCTGGCGCGTCGAGGCCGGGCACCTCGCCGAGCGCCACGGGCTCATCATCATCATCGCGCTGGGCGAGTCGATCGTCGAGATCGGCGTCGGCGCCGAGGGCCACGCGCTCGACGCCGGGCTGATCGTCGCCGTCCTGCTCGGCGTCGCCACCGCCGCGGCGCTGTGGTGGGCCTACTTCGACGTCGTGGCGCTGGTGGCCGAGCGGCGCTTCCGGCGGGCCACCGGAACCGAGCGGGTGCTGATCGCGCGCGACTCCTACACCTACCTGCACCTGCCGATGCTGGTCGGCATCGTCCTGTTCGCCTTCGGCGTCGAGGAGACGATCGCCCACGTCGGCGATCCGCTGCACGACATCCCGGCGCTCGGCCTGTGCGGCGGGCTCGCGCTCTACTTCCTGGCCCACGTCGCGTTCCGGCTGCGCAACGTCCACACGCTCAACCGCGGCCGGCTGCTCGCGGCAATCGTGCTGGCCGCGCTGGTGCCCGTCGCCACCACGATGCCGGCGCTCGCCGCGCTGGCGATCGTCGCCGCGATCTGCGTCGGGCTGGTCGCCTACGAGTTCGTGCACTTCCACGACGCGCGCGAGCGCCTGCGCCACGCGCTGACGTGAGCGGCGAGCATCGCGCACGCCCGCGGCGGCTGGACCGGCTGCCCGAGCAGTACTTCACGCAGATCCTCGCCGCGGCCGCCCGCGCACGGGCACAGCCCGGCGCGCGCTTCCTGGACCTCGGCCGCGGCAACCCCGACCTGCCGCCGCCCGCCCACGCCATCGCGGCGCTGCGCGCGGCCGCGCTGGAGACCGCCACGCCGGTCGTGCACGGCTATCCGCCGTTCGGCGGCCACGCCGACCTCAAGGCGGCCATCGCGGAGCGCTACGCCGCCGACCACGGCGTCGCGCTGGACCCCGATCGCGAGGTCGCGGTGATCCCCGGGACCAAGACGGGGATCATGCTCGCCTGCCTCGCCGCGGCCGAGGCCGGCGACGCGATCCTGCTCCCCGACCCCGGCTACCCCGACTACCTCTCGGGCGCCGCGCTGGCCGGCGCGAAGGTCGCGCCGCTGCCGCTGGAGGCCTCCGCAGGCTTCCAGCCCGACTTCGACGCGGTGAGCGCGACCGCCGCGCTCACCGTCCTCAACTACCCCTCCAACCCGACCGCGGCCTGCGAGCAGGCCGGCACGTTCGAGGCGGCCGTCGCGTTCGCGCACGAGCGCGGCGGCTGGGTGCTCAACGACCTGGCCTACGGCTTCCTGGCCTTCGACGGACGCCGGGCGCGCTCGATCCTCGAGGTCGACGGCGCCCGCGACGTCGCGCTGGAGCTGTGGTCGCCGTCGAAGATCTACGGCATGGCGGGCTGGCGGATCGGCTTCGCGGTCGGATCGCCCACGCTGGTCGCGCGCATCCAGGAGCTGGTCGACCACACGACCGCGGGGGTCTTCACGGCGCTACAGCGCGGGCTCGCGGCCGCCCTGCGCTCCGACCAGGCCGACGTGGCGGAGCGCCGCGAGGTCTACCGCCGGCGCCGCGACGCGCTCGTCGACACGCTGGCCGCCGCCGGCGCCGACCTGGCTCCGGCGGCCGGCTCGTTCTTCGTGTGGTGGCGGCTGCCGCCCGGGCTCACGCCGGAGCGCCTGATCGACGAGGCGCGCGTCGGCGTCGCGCCCGGCGAGGGCTTTGGCGCGCGCGGCGCGGGGTGGGCGCGGCTCTCGCTCGCGACCCCCGACGCCGACCTCGTCGAGGCGGCGGATCGTCTTGCCGGGGCCCTGCGAACCTCCACGTAACCTGCCGTTGCGGCACGCCTGTGCACGCAGCGCGTTAGATTCAGGTGCATGGGCGAGGCCACCGTGCTCGTGGTGGACGACGATGCGGGCTTCCGCGCGTACGTGCGGGCCGTCCTCACGGAGCTGGGCCTCCGGGTCGTCGAGGCCGCCAGCGGGCCCGAGGCGCTCGCGGTCGCGCTGATCGAGTCCCCGGACGCGATCCTGCTGGACTGGCGGATGCCGGGCCAGAGCGGCATCACGACCTGCCGCCACCTGCGCTCCGAGCCCACCCTGGAGGGCGTGCGCATCGCGATGGTGACGGGCCTCGACGACGAGCGCGACCGCACGCTGGCCCGCCACGCGGGCGCTGACGCGTTCCTGGTCAAGGACGCCGACCCGGATGGCCTCATGGTCCAGGTGCGGCGGCTGCTGGCGCGCGACGGCGCCGGCGCCGGTCCCTGACCGGAGGAGCACCGCGTTGGTTTGACCGGCGGCGGCCATGGGGATGTGAGGCCGTCTCCCGTCGTCCCATCCTCTCCAGGAGGTCCAAGTTGCGGATCCGACCCATCCTCTGTGCCCTCGCGGCCGTCGGCGCCGCCACCGCCGTCGGCGGCATCGCCGCCACCGGCTCGCCCGCCCAGAACGGCGACGTGCGCACCTACGTCGTCCTGCTGGACCCGGCGGCGTCCACCGACCAGGCCACGCAGTCCATCCAGGCCGCCGGCGGCACGATCGAGCGGATCAACACCGCCGTCGGCGTCGCGACCGTGCGGTCCACCGACGACGACTTCGCCGCCCGGGCCGCCAACCAGCCGGCCATCCAGGGCACGGCGACCGATCGCTCCATCGGCCAGATCCCGGCCGGCTCGCGCACCAAGCAGGAGCGCGACCAGATCGAGCGCCTGCAGGACCAGCGCACCGCGAGCCGCGGCGACCAGGCCGTCACGCCCGACGCCGCGACGCCCGGCGAGCCGCTGGCCTCGCTGCAGTGGGACATGCAGATGATGCACGCCACGGTCGCGGGCTCCTACCGCGAGCAGCAGGGCACGCGCGACGTCCGCGTCGGCATCATGGACACCGGCGTCGACGGCTCGCACCCCGACATCGCCCCGAACTTCGACAGCGAGCTGAGCCGCAACTTCACCGTCGACGACCCGGTCATCGACGGCGCCTGCGACACCGATCCCGACGGCTCCTGCGCGGACCCGGCCAACGTCGACGAGAACGGCCACGGCACGCACGTCGCCGGCACGATCGCCGCGCCGCTCAACGGCCTCGGCATGGCCGGCGTCGCGCCGCGCGCCGACATCGTCAACCTGCGCGCGGGCCAGGACTCCGGCTACTTCTTCATCCAGCCGGTCGTCGACGCCCTGACCTACGCGGGCGACCACGGCATCGACGTCGTCAACATGTCGTTCTACATCGACCCGTGGCTGTACAACTGCGCGGCCAACCCGGCCGACACGCCCGAGCAGCAGCAGGAGCAGCGCACGATCGTCGAGGCGACGCAGCGCGCGCTGGACTACGCCCACAACCGCGGCGTCACGCTCGTCGCGGCCGCAGGCAACGAGAACACCGACCTCGGGCGGCCGTCGTTTGACCCGACGAGCCCGGACTACCCGGACGCGGCCGCCGCGCACGACCGCAACGTCGACAACTCGTGCCTGAGCATGCCGACCGAGGGCAACGGCGTCATCGGCGTCACGTCGGTCGGGCCCAGCGGGCGCAAGGCGTACTACTCCAACTACGGCACGGAGCAGGCCGACGTGTCGGCACCCGGCGGCGACTACCGGGACTACCCGGGCACGCCGCGGTACGCGACGCCGCAGAACCTCATCCTGGCGCCGTACCCCGAGGCGCTCGCGCGGGCCAGCGGTGACGTCGACGCGGCGGGCGTCCCGACGACGCCGTTCGTGGTGGCCGACACCCAGAACGGCCGCACGGCGTACTACCAGTACCTGCAGGGCACGTCGATGGCGGCCCCGCACGTGGTGGGCGTCGCGGCGCTGATCGTCAGCCAGTACGGGAAGCGGGATCGCTCGCAGGGCGGCCTGACGCTGCCGGCCGACCGGGTGCAGACGCTGCTGCAGAAGACGGCGACCGACACGCCGTGTCCGAACCCGCGGCAGTACGAGTACCCGGGCCTGGCGGCCAAGTACAACGCCTACTGCGAGGGCCCGCCGAAGCGCAACGGGTTCTTCGGCGACGGCGTGGTCGACGCCCTCGCCGCGATCCACGCCCGGGACTAGCTCCCGGGGACGAGCATGGCGGGCGGGCGCGGAGACGCGGCCCGTCCGCCATATGCTCGCGGGCGATGCCCGAGCCGACCGTCCCCGACCACCAGCGGCTGGCGGCCATGCGCCGCAGCTACGAGCGCGGCGGGCTCGACGAGGGCGACCTGGCCCCGACGTGGACCGCCATGCTGGAGCGGTGGCTGGACGACGCCGAGGCCGGCGGGGTGCGCGAGCCCAACGCGATGGTCGTCGCGACCGCGGCGGCCGACGGCCGACCCAACGTGCGCACGGTCCTGCTCAAGGGCCTCGACGACCGCGGCCTGACGTTCTTCACCAACTACGAGTCGGCCAAGGGCCACGAGCTCGAGGTCAACCCGTTCGCGTCGATCCTCTTCCCGTGGCATGACCTGCAGCGCCAGGTCCGGCTCACCGGCCGCGTGCAGCGCCTGGACCCGGCGGACTCCGACGCGTACTTCGCCTCGCGCCCGTACGGGTCGCGCATCGGCGCGCTGGCGAGCCCGCAGTCGGCGGTCGTCGCCTCGCGCGCGGTGCTGGAGCAGGCGCGCGACGAGCTGATGGCGCGCCATCCAGAGTCCGGAGCGGTGCCGCGCCCGCCGCACTGGGGCGGCTACCGCGTGGAGCCCGACGCGGTCGAGTTCTGGCAGGGCCGGCCCGACCGCCTCCACGACCGCCTGGCGTATCGCCGGACGCCCGCGGGGACGTGGATCACCGAGCGCCTCGCGCCCTAGCACCGGCGCCGGCGCCCGCTCAGCCGGCCAGGTGCCACAGGGCGCCGTCGCCGATCGCCTCGCGGCGCACCAGGCCGTCGGCGGCGGCGGCGATGAGCGCGCGGTCGGCCGCGTCGTGGTCGAGCTCGCCGAGGTTGCTGGTCATGCAGGCGGCGACCTCGCGGGTGACGGCGGCGTAGGGCAGCGCGCGCAGGACCTCGACCACGTCGGTCGCCGGCGGCCGGCGCTCCAGCGCGACGTCGAGGTTGGCCAGCGCCGTGTCGTAGGACTCCACCGGCTGGAAGCCGCCGACCTCGAGGCTGCGCCCGTCCTCGGTCGTGAAGATGACCGAGGGCGCCGTGTAGCGCGCCGCGCCGTCCGTGTTGGCCTCGCGGCCCTGGGCCTCGATCGGCCGGCCCGCGGCGGTGCGCGCCAGCGCGCGGTCCTCCTGGTAGGCGGCCTCGACGGCCGGGTCGTCGAGTGCGCCGACGATCGCCTCGACGTCCACCTCGCCGGCGGCTCGCGCCAGCGCGACGCGCAGGTCGTCGTCGGTGTCCAGCAGCAGGGTGGAGGTGAACTGCGCGAACTGCAGCGCGCGGAAGACCGCGAGCTCGGCCTCGGGCTGGGCCAGGCGGGTGGCGACCACGGCGCGGCAGGCGCGGCCCGTGCCGGTGAGGCGCTCGCGCGGCTGGCTGTCGAACGGCATTCCGAAGCGACGGCCGAAGGTGCTAAACCCCTGAGCGCTGCGCACGGTGGTGTAACCGGCCGCCGCGTAGCGCTCGGGGCCCTCGGCGAGGCCGATCATCACCAGGCGCCAGTCGAGCTGGTCGCCGAAGCGCCAGTGGAGGACGGAGAGGGCGGGCGAGGCCGAGTAGGCCCACGGGCAGTGCGGGTCGCTGAAGTGGGTGGCGGCGATGGAGGAGGGCATCGACAACAATGATTGCACGAGCAACGACGAGGCGCGCAAGAGGGTCCCTCACCGCAAGTTCTTGCACAAGCACGCTGTTATAGGCAAGGATTCGGTTGACCCGTGCCGAACTGACGCGGGACGCAGTCCAAATCGACGAGGAGGCATTCCATGGCAACGGAGCGACCCAGCGGGCTCAAGCAGCGGTCCTACCTGATCGGTGGCGACGAGATCAACTGGCTGGAGACCGCAGCCGGCAAGACCAAGCTGACGCAGAGCGATCTGGTGCGCCTGGCGCTCCAGCGCCTGCGCAAGGACCTCGGTGCTGCTCGCAGCCTCAAGCTGGAGGCCGTCGAGGGCCTCGCCAAGGGCACGAAGTGGGCGCCCGTCAAGCGCGGCGGCCCGCGCCGGCGCGCCGCCTAGCGCGCCATTGAGCGAGCCTGAGCGCCGCGGCGCCTCCGTGGACGGACGTCTGACAACGACGTTTGGCACTGCGGCGCCGCGGCTCCGCGGCCGACTGTAGGTGTGATGTCCCACGGTCACCCCCCGATCGACCACCTCCGCACGATCAACACCGCCCGCCTCGAGCTGGAGTCGGCCGGAAACCCGTCCTACGTGGTCCTGACGCTCGACGCGGCCGGGGAAGGGCACCTGTCGCCGGTGGTCTTCTCCACGGTCGGTCCGGCCGCCGACCACGGCATGCGCGTGGCCCGGACGCTGGCGCCGAGCGAGCAGCTCGTGATCGTCAGCCGCTCGGCCGGCGCCGATCGCGCGATGTTCACGATCCTCGACCCCAAGACGATGAAGCGCATCCACCAGCGCGTCGAGGTCGTCGAGCAGACCTTCGCGGAGACCGACGCCGCGATCTAGTCGTCCGGTGGCGCCGGCACCGACGTGCCGGTCCCGTCGCCGTCGTCGCTCACCGCGCGGTAGCGCAGCAGCATCATCGGCTCCTCGTCGGTGAAGCGCCAGCCCGGCTCGCCGAGCAGCAGCGCGACCTCGTCGCGGATCGTCGCGTAGAACGCCCGCCGGTCGCTGCGCCAGCCGTCGAGCGTCTCGGCCCCGACATCCGCGGGCTCCAGCCACGCGTCGTCGATGTCGCTGAACGGCACCGACGCGACGGTGACCACCTCGACGGTTGCCCGCCGGCGGCCGAGGTAGTCCATGACCGGGAGGCGCGCGCCGACGCGCGGCGCCCCGCCCTCGAGCTCCCACTCGCGCGCGAGCGTCACCGACATCGTCTTGCGCCCGGCGATGACCGCCTGGATGTTGCGCTCGCCGCGCCCGCCGTCGTCGGGGTGCCCGAACTCCAGGAAGGGCTCGTGCGCGCTGCGCCACGGCGCGAGCGGGATCCGCGCCTCCAGGCGCGTGCCGCCGCCGGCCGGGCTGTCGACGGCCAGCTCGCCGCCGAGCGCGGCGATGCGGTCACGCAAGCCGCGCAGGCCGGAGCCGGCCAGCGGGTCGGCGCCGCCGACGCCGTCGTCGGCCACGATCGCGACCGCCTCGGCGAGGTGCTGGAAGACGTCGATGCGCACGCCGGTGGCGTGCGCGTACTTCATGGAGTTGGTCAGCGCCTCCGAGGCGAGGTAGAACGCGCTCAGCTCGACCGCGCCGGGCAGCCGGCGCTCGGGCATGCGGCCCAGCTCCACGGGCAGCGTCGAGCGGGCGGCCAACGCCTCCAGCGCGGGTCCCAGGCCCTTCTCGGTCAGCCCGGCGGGGTGCAGGCCGCGGGCCAGCTCGCGCAGCTCGTCGGTCGCCAGGCGCGCTTCTTCCTGGGCGCGGTCCAGCAGCGCGGCGGCGTCGGGGGCGATCGCGTCGCCGAGCTTGCGCCGCGCGATGCCGATCAGGTGGCCGAGCGCGACGACGCGCTGCTGGGCGCCGTCGTGCAGGTCGCGCCCGATGCGCTGGCGCTCGCCGTCGG
>JAOPZP010000330.1 GCA_025964055.1 Conexibacter sp. | reverse complement strand
GCTGCAGACGGGCTTCACGGCGCTGTGCGCCGAGGCCAACGTCGCCCAGAAGCGGGCCCAGGCGCCGCCGCCCGAGGCCGGCGACCACGATCGGGTCGTCCGCTTCGAGCACACCCGCCCCGGGCCGGGGACCTACAGCGCCTGCCGGATCACCGGCTTCTTCGCCGCCGCCGCCTCGTCCAGGCGCCTAACGGGCGTCGTGTACGGCGCGTTCTGGGCGATGAGCGGGTCGTCACCCGCCTCCTTCAGGATCTTCGCGATCGCCTCGGCGAAGCCGTCGAGCGTCTCGCGCGTCTCGGTCTCGGTCGGCTCCACGAGCAGCGCCTCGTCGACCAGCAGCGGGAAGTAGACCGTCGGCGGGTGGTAGCCGTGGTCGAGCAGCCGCTTGGCGAGGTCCAGCGTCTTGATGCCCAGGTCCTTCTTCATCGGCGCGCCCGACAGCACGAACTCGTGCATGCACAGGTCGCCGAACGCCAGCGGCAGCTTGTCGGCCACCCCGTGCTCGCGCAGCTTGGCGAGCAGGTAGTTGGCGTTGAGCACCGCCGTCTCCGACGCGTCGGTCAGGCCCTCGCCACCGAGCGAGCAGATGTAGGAGTAGGACCGTACGAACGTGCCGTAGTTGCCCTGGAAGCCGCGCAGGCGGCCGATCGACTTCTCGTAGCCGTGGTCGTCGAGGTCGAACGCGCCGTCCTCGCCCTTCACGATCCGCGGGTTCATCAGGTACGGCTTCATGCGCTCCGAGACCGCGATCGGCCCGGATCCCGGACCGCCGCCGCCGTGCGGCTGCGTGAACGACTTGTGCAGGTTGAAGTGCACGATGTCGAAGCCCATGTCGCCGGGGCGGGCCTTGCCCATGATCGCGTTGAGGTTCGCGCCGTCGTAGTAGAGCGTCGCCCCCACGTCATGGACGATCTTGGCGATCTCCGTGATGTTGGGGTCGAACACGCCGAGCGTGTTCGGGTTGGTGAGCATCAGGCACGCGACGTCCTCGCCGGCCTTGGCGCGCAGGTCGTCGAGGTCGACGCCGCCGTCGGGGTTGGTCCCGACCTTGACGACCTCGTATCCCGCCATCGTCACCGTCGCGGGGTTGGTCCCGTGCGACGTGTCGGGCGTCAGCACCTTCGTGCGCTGCTGGCCGCGATCCTCGTGGAAGGCGCGGGTCAGCAGGACGCCGGCCAGCTCGCCGTGCGACCCGGCCGACGGCTGCAGCGACACGTGCGGCAGTCCGGAGATCTCGCCCAGCGCGCGCTCGAGGTTGTACATCAGCTTCAACGCACCCTGGGAGCGCTCCGGCGCCTGCAGCGGGTGCAGACGCGCGTGGCCGGCCAGCGACGCGACCCGCTCGTGCAGCCGCGGGTTGTGCTTCATCGTGCACGACCCGAGCGGGTAGAAGCCCGTGTCGAGGTCGAAGTTGCGGCGCGACAGCTTCACGTAGTGGCGCACGAGCTCGGGCTCGCTGACCTCGGGCAGGCGCGCGGCGCTCTCGCGGCGGAGCGCGCCGGGCAGCAGCTGCTGCGCGTCGACGACCGGCACGTCGACCTTCGGCGCGACGAACGCCCGGCGCCCGGCGGCGCCCTTCTCGAAGATCGTCGTCGCGCGATCGCGTTGCATCGGCGTCGCGCCGTCGGAGGACACCGGCACATCATGGTGCAGCGGGTGGGACTCGATGCCCGGATCGCCGTGCAGCTTGTTCTCGTTGACGACGGTCATGCCGTCACCTCCACGTTCGAGCGCTCTGCCGCGACGGCGGCGCCGAGCACCGTGACGAGCTCGTCGATGTCGGCCTTGGACCGCTGCTCGGTGAGCGCGACCAGCAGGCCCGTGGCGTGCTCGTCGTAGTCGCGCCCCAGGGCGTAGCCGGGGTTGACGCCGGCGTCCTGGCAGCGGCGGATGACCGCCGCGACGCCCTCGACGCCGCCGACGTCCAGCGTCACCGCGAACTCGCGGACGACCGGCTGGTCGTGCAGCGCGCTGACGCCCTCGAGCGTCACCAGCTGCTCCCGCGCGTAGTGCGTGCGCTGCAGCAGCAGCTCGCCCAGCTCGACGAGCCCCTGCCTGCCCAGCCACGTCAGGTAGACGACGCCGGCCAGCGCGTTGAGCGCCTGCGACGTGCAGATGTTCGACGTGGCCTTCTCGCGGCGGATGTGCTGCTCACGCGTCTGGAGCGTGAGGACGAACCCGCGGCGGCCGTCGGCGTCGACGGTCTCGCCGGCGATCCGGCCCGGCATGCGCCGCAGATACGCCTCGGTGGCGGCGAAGAAGCCGAACGAGGGGCCGCCGAAGTCCAGGCGGTTGCCCAGCGACTGGCCCTCGCCGACGCAGACGTCGACCCCGCACTCGCCGGGCGGCTTGAGGATCCCCAGCGGGATCGGGTCGTACTGACCGACGACGATGACACCGTCCCCGCCCACCCCGTCCCTCGCCGCGGCCGCGAGCGCGGTCGCATCCTCCACCGCGCCGAGGAAGTTGGGCTGCTGGAAGAAGACTGCGCCGGTCTCGCCGTCGATCGCCGCCGCCCACGCCTCGGGATCGGTGACGCCGTCCTTGAGCGGGACCTCGACGATCTCCGCGCCGAAGCCGTGCGCGTAGGTCTGCAGCGTCTCGCGGGAGTGCGGGTGCAGCCCGCGCGAGACGACGAACTTCGGCTTGCCGTTGGCCAGCCGGGCCAGGTAGCCCGCCGACGCCACGGCGCTCGGGCCCTCGTAGACCGATGCGTTGGAGACCGGCAGGCCGGTCAGCTCGCTGATGGCCGTCTGGTACTCGAACATCGCCTGCAGGTTGCCCTGCGAGACCTCGGGCTGGTACGGCGTGTAGGGCGTCAGGAACTCGCTGCGGCCGAGCAGCATGTCGATGACCGCCGGAACGTAGTGGTCGTACATCCCGGCGCCGAGGAACGTGATCTCGTCCTCGGCCGAGACGTTGTCGGCGGCCAGCTCGCGCAGGTGCGCGTAGACGTCCTGCTCCGGCAGTCCGGCCGGGAGGTCCAGCGCGCGACCCAGCCGCACGTCGGCCGGGATCTGGCGGTCGAAGAGCTCCTGGACGGAGCTGACCCCGATCGTGGAGAGCATCTCCGCGAGATCGGCGTCGGTGACAGCGGTGTACTGCGTCAAGAGCGTCCTTGTGGGGAGTTAGGAGAGCGTGGCCTCGTAGGCGGCGACGTCCATCAGGCCCTCGGTCTCCGACGGCTCGGAGAGCTTGACCTTGACCATCCAGCCGTCGCCGTACGGGTCGTTGTTGATGGCCTCGGGCGCGTCGCCCAGGCCGAGGTTGACCTCGATGATCTCGCCGGTGAGCGGCGCGACCACGTCGGAGACCGCCTTGACGGACTCGACTTCAGCGTAGGACTCTCCGGCGGTGACCGTCGAGCCGACCTCGGGCGGATCGAAGAACACGACCTCGCCCAGGGCGTCCTGCGCGTACCAGGTGATCCCGAACACGGCGGTGTCGGGGTGGGCGGGATCCACTCGTGCCCAGTCGTGCTCGGGGTGGTAGAGCAGTTCAGCGGGGTAGCTCGCGTCGGCCATGGCCGGGACCCTACTTCTTGAGGAGGGGCTTCTTCGCGACGGTCGCGGAGCGCAACCGGCCGCGCACGTCGATCTGCAGCTCGGTGCCCTCGGCGGCCATCGCCGCGGGGACGTAGGCCATGCCGATCCCGATCTCCAGCGAGGGCGACATCGTGCCCGACGTCACCTCTCCCCCGCCGACGACCGCGTTGCCCTGGCGGGCGATCCCCGAGGCCATCGTGAAGGCGACGAGCTTCTCGCTCGGTCCCGCCTCGCGCACCGCGCGAACCGCCTCGGAGCCGACGAAGCCGGTGTCCTCCTTGCAGGCCCAGCCGAGGCCGGCCTCGATCGGGCCGCGCGACTCCATGAGGTCGTTGCCGTAGAGGTGGTAGTTGACCTCCAGGCGCAGCGTGTCGCGCGCGGCCAGGCCGGCGGGATGGGCGCCACGCTTGACGATCTCGGTCCAGAGCATCGGCGCGTCGGCGGGGTCGCAGAGCAGCTCGACGCCGTCCTCGCCGGTGTAGCCGGTGCCGCAGACCAGGACGCGCTGGCCGCGCAGCATCCGGTGGCGGCAGGTGAAGCGGTCGGGCAGCGGGGAGTCGGCCAGCGCCTGGACGATCTCGCGCGCCTGCGGGCCCTGGACCGCCAGCATGGCGTAGCGGCTGTGGGCGTCCTCGATCTCGACGTCGAAGCCGGCCGCCTGCTGCTGGAACCAGGCGAGGTCCTTCTCGTGGTTGCTGGCGTTGGTGACCGTCAGGAAGTCGGTCGCGCCGAGGCGGTAGGTGAAGAGGTCGTCGAGCACGCCGCCGTCCTCGCGGCAGAGCACGGAGTACTGCGCGCCGCCCGTCTGCAGCTTGGTGACGTCGTTGCTGAGCAGGTGCTGTAGGAACGCCTCGGCCCCGGGGCCGCTCGTCGCGATCTCGCCCATGTGGGAGACGTCGAAGAGCCCCGCGGTGGCGCGCGTGGCGAGGTGCTCGGCCTTCACGCCCTCCCCGTACTGGACGGGCATCTCCCAGCCCGCGAACGGCACCAGCTTGGCGCCTGCGGCGACGTGCCGGTCATACAGCGGGGTGCGCCGGAGCGCGGTGTCAGACGAAGCGGCGGCCACGGCGGCGAGGCTAGCACCCGGCCCCCGCCGGGCAGGATCAGCGGCGGTGCCGATCGTGCTCTCCTGGAACGTCGCGGGCCGGGTCCGCTCCGTGGACGCGCAGGCCGCCGCGCTGGCGGCCCGGCCGGCCGACGTGGTCGCGCTGCAGGAGGTCCGCGCCAGCGCGCTGGCCGCGTGGAACGCGGCGCTCGACGAGCTCGGCCTGGTCCACCGCCACTACTCGGCGCCGCCGGCGGGCGGCCCGCCCGAGCGCCGGCTCGGCGTCCTGCTGGCGGCCCGGGATCCGCTGGAGCCGCTCGATGCCCCGCCGGGGCTCCCGTGGCCCGAGCGCTACGCCGCCGCCCGCGTGCCCGGCCTCGGCGAGGTCCATGCGCTGCACGCCCCGATCTCGGCCAAGGCGGGACGGGTCAAGGTGCTGACGCTGGAGGCGGTGACGGCCTGGCTGGCGGCGCCGCGCGGCGAGCCGTCGATCGTGGTCGGCGACTTCAACACGCCCGCCTACGAGTCGCGCGAGGGCGAGGTGCGCTCGTTCGCCCGCACGCGCACCGGGCGGCTGCGCGACGGCTACGACGAGCGCCACGACGCCGCCGAGCTCGGGCTCGTCTGCGGGCTGGCCGACCACGGCTACGTCGACGCCTTCCGGACCGCGCACGGATACGCCGCGCGCGACCGCAGCTGGGTGTACGCCAACGGGAAGTTCGGCTACCGGCTCGACCACGTGCTGGCCCGCGGGCTGGAGGTCGAGGCGTGCGCCTACGAGCACGGCCCGCGCGAGGCGGGGCTCAGCGACCACTCAGGCGTGTGGGCTGACCTGCGACGCCCCGCCTGAGCCGCCGGCCCGTGGTCACTCGGCCGGGTGCTGGCCAGGCGTCTCGCGCGCCAGGTACTCCTCGAGCAGCATCGGCACGCTGGCCGTGCGCTCGGCGACCGCCAGCAGGTCCGACATCGAGGACTCCTCCTCGGTCTGCTCCTGCAGGAACCAGTCCAGGAACTGCTCGCTGCGGTAGTCGCGGGTCTCGCGTGCCACCTCGAAGAGCTCGCTGATCGAGACGGTCACCGACTGCTCCTGCTCGAGCGCGAGGCGGATCGGGGCCACGTGGTCCTCGAAGCTGGCGCGCGGGGCCTCAACGCCGGTGAGGTTCACCGGGGAGTTGGTGTCGAGAAGGTAGTTGACCATCTTGAGCGCGTGCTCCCGCTCCTCCTCGGCCTGGGCGTAGAAGAACGCCGAGAGCTGCGGGTAGGTCTCGCCGGCGTACCAGGCGCCGATGGCGGTGTACTGGTGCGACGCGGCGAACTCGCGGGCGACCTGGGCGTTGAGGGCGTCGACGAAGCGCTCGGAAGGCATGCGACGACCCTACCGCCGGACCCGGCCGATCGCACCGGGATCGCGGGCATCGATCGAGGCCTTAGGGCACCCTACGATTCCTTGCTACGATCGCCTCGTCATGCCCTCGACGCGCTGCTGCCGCTCCTGCCCGCGCTGCGACGACTGCCCGGTCGTCCTCGCGGCGCGTGCGCGCTCGGGCCGCGCTCCGGGCGGACGCCGCGACAGCCCCGGCATCGCGCTGCTGGTCGACGAGGTCTTCGCCGGGATGTCGGGCCGCACCCTGCCCGAGCCGGTGCTGCGCACCCTCGAGGCACTGGACGACGCCCGCCGCCGTCCGGCCGTGCCGGCCGGCATGGCGTCCTAGCCGTCTGGGGCTAGTTGTCCTGCGTGCTCTTCGTCGGGTACGGACGGACGAGGAAGTCCGTGAGGAGCTCGTCGCGGGAATCCTCCGTGCTCAGCTCCAGCTGCGTGAGCAGCTCGGCGAGCTCGTCCGTGGTCATGTCTTGCATGGTGCGGGGGCGTCCTTGCTGGGCCGTAGGTGGAACAGGCGTGTTCCGCCTCAGTGTCGTCAATCCAGATGGTCGGCGCCATCCCTACTTCTTGGGATTGCGCAGTCCGAGTAAGGACAACCGGGGTTTGGAACCTGGCCGTCCGTCCTGGTCCACTGAGCCTATTGGCCGGTGGGTGTCCTTCTCCGGACACCCACCCTCTTCACCGCGCCGGCCGCCACCGGCGACCGGCGGCGGCTATCGCAGGAACGGCGGGATGTCGATCTCGTCGTCGCGGATCTCGAGCGACTCGCGCTCGACCCGCGGCGAGCGATCACGACGGCGCGCGCCCTCGCGCGCCTCCTCGCGGGCCTGACGCGGCCGCGCGCGGCCGTGGTCGAAGCCCGTGGCGATGACGGTGACGCGCACCTCGTCGCCCAGCGACTCGTCGATGACCGAGCCGAAGATGATGTTGGCGTTCGCATCCGCGGCGCCCTGGACGATCTCGGCCGCCTCGTTGATCTCGAACAGGCCGATGTCCGGGCCGCCCGTGATGTTCAGCAGGATGCCCGTGGCGCCCTCGACCGACTGCTCCAGCAACGGGCTGGAGATCGCGGTCTTGGCGGCGTCCGCCGCGCGGGTCTCGCCGCCGGACTGGCCGATGCCCATGAGCGCGGAGCCGGCGTCCTGCATGATCGTGCGGACGTCGGCGAAGTCGAGGTTGATGAGGCCCGGGATCGTGATGAGGTCCGTGATGCCCTGGACGCCCTGGCGCAGGACGTTGTCGGCCTCGCGGAACGCCTCGAGGATCGTCGTGCGGCGCTCGACGAGCGCCAGCAGCTTCTCGTTGGGGATCACGATGAGCGTGTCGACCACGTCGCGGAGGCGCTGCACGCCCTCCTCGGCCTGGCGCATCCGCTGCGTGCCCTCGAACTCGAACGGCTTGGTGACCACGCCGACCGTCAGCGCGCCGATCTCGTTCTTGGCGATCTCCGCGATGACGGGAGCCGCACCGGTGCCGGTGCCGCCACCCTCGCCCGCGGTGACGAAGACCATGTCGGCGCCCTTGAGCGCCTCCTTGATGTCGTCGCGGGACTCCGCCGCCGCGGCGAACCCCACCTCGGGGTTGGCGCCGGCGCCGAGGCCCTTGGTGAGCTCGTGCCCGATGGTGAGCTTGATGTCGGCGTCGGTCATCGCGAGCGCCTGGGCGTCGGTGTTCGCGGCCACGAACTCGACGCCGCGCAGGCCGGCGTCGACCATGCGGTTGACCGCATTGATCCCACCGCCGCCGACGCCGACGACCTTGATGACCGCGAGGTAGCTGCCGCTTTCCATGTGCTTGAAGTTCCTGTCCGACCCTCTAGGTAGCGTCGAGACTTTGGGCAGGGGTAGGCCCGTCTCGGCCAATGCACGGTACGCATCGGCGTTCTTGCCTGTCAACGCGAAGTCTAGGGCGCAATCTTGCTTGCAGTTTGCGGAAGTCTGATGTCGACCTTGAGAGTCGGTCGTCGACCGGCCCTCAGGCTCTGGTTGAAGGTTGCTAGGGCGCGGTGCCCGGAGCGGGCGCCACGGGTGTCGTCGTCGCAGCCGGATCGGCCGCGTTGACGGCCTGCGGATCGTGCTGCGTGGCGGGATCCTCCAGCCCCCCGGCGGCGGGCCGCTCGGGATAGCGGAGGTCAAGGTAGGAGGCGCCGGCGGAGCCGGTGTCGGCGAGCACGGCGGCGGCCGCGGCCCACTTGGCGGCGAGCCGATCGGCCGCGCCGAAGCGGAGTTCGGGACCGTCGCGGAGCGCGAGCGTGAGGCCGCCCGCGGGCGTCGTCGAGGCGTGCAGCACGCGGTCACGCAGGGCGATCGGGGCGGCGGCGAGCGCCGCGACGGCCCGCATCGCCGTGGGATCGATGACCCGCTCGCCGGTGGGCGGAACCTTCAGCGGGACGATCGGCAGCGCGCGCGGCTCGGCGCCGCGCAGCAGCTTCCCGTCGCCCGAGACGGGCGTCTTCTCGCCGTCGGCCATGACGACTGCGACGGGCGTGTTCTCCACGACGGTGATGCGCATGCCGTGCGGGAAGTCTGTCTGGACGCGGACAGCCTTGACGACCGGGTACGGCGCGACGACCGCGTCGAGCTGGTCCTGGCGGACGTGCAGCGTGGTCATGTCGCCGGCGGCGGCCTGCAGCAGGTTGGTGACGCGAGCGGCGTCGGGACCGGTCAAGCCGGTGACGGTCACCCGGTCGACCTTCACGAGGCTGGAGTCGCGCAGCCAGAGTCCGCCGACGACCAGCAGGACGATGGCGGCGACGATCCAGACGGCGGCCCGCGGCAGGCGCGGGACGGCGCGGACCCGCGGAAGGGCGGCAGCGCGATGCATCCGCAGCGTGGTTCGCCACGGGGTTACGGACACCTGCACGACGGTCAGGCGGGGGACCGGTCGACCGGTCGGGCGTGCTCGGCCGGCGGTGGTGGCGCCGAGGTCGTTGGCGTCGTGCTCCGCAGCGCGCGCATCGCCGGGGAGACGTGGAGCTTCGGCCGCTGCGGGGTGGGCGCGGGTCGGTGCCGACGTGGCCGGCGTTCCGCTCGGCGCGCCCGGGTCGCGCCGACGTGGTTCGTCCGGCAATGACGGATGAACGTCCGAGGACCG
>JAOPZP010000328.1 GCA_025964055.1 Conexibacter sp. | reverse complement strand
CGCGGACTCGAGCCGCCGCGCGGACCTGAGCCGCCGCGGGGCCCTGCCCCACCGGGGCCGCTCCGCTCGCGCGCCGGCGGCGGCGCAGCGATCTGCGGGATCTCGTCCTCGTCGGAGGAGCCGCCGGTCGCCTCGTGGGCGAGCTTGATCGCGGCCAGCGCGATCTCGACGATGTCGTGCTCGTCGCTCAGCGTGTCGACGACGACGCGGAACGGCTCGAGGTCGTCCTCGGTGAGGCTCTCCTGCAGCGCCGCGCGCGTGAGCTCCAGCCGGCGGGTGCGCAGATCGGCGACCGTCGGCACCTTCTCGATGGCGATCTTCGTGCGCGTGACGCGCTCGATCGACTTGAGCATGCGGTGCTCGCGCGGCTGGGCGAAGGTGATCGCGACGCCCTCGCGGCCCGCGCGGCCGACCCGGCCGATGCGGTGCACGTACGCCTCGGGCGCGGCCGGCACGTCGTAGTTGACGACGTGGGTGAGCGAGTCGACGTCCAGGCCGCGCGCGGCGACGTCGGTGGCGACCAGCAGCTCGGTGGTGCCGGCCTTCAGCCGGGTCAGGACACGGCTGCGCTGGTCCTGGGTCATGCCGCCGTGCAGCGCCTCGGAGCGGTAGCCGCGGCCGTTGAGCGACTCGGTGAGGGAGTCGACCTCGGCCCGCGTGCGGCAGAAGACGATCGCGGCCGTCGGCTGCTCGACGTCGAGGATGCGGCCCAGCGCGGCGGGCTTGTGCGCGCGCGGGACGATGTAGGCGCTCTGGCGCACGAGCGGCGGCTCGCCGGCGGCCTGCCGCTCGCTGCCGATCTGGATGCGGATCGGCTCGCGCAGGTGGCGGTCGACCATGCGGTTGATGCGCGGCGGCATCGTCGCGGAGAAGAGGATCGTCTGGCGCTCGGCCGAGGTCTCCGAGAGGATCGCCTCGATGTCCTCGGCGAAGCCCATGTCGAGCATCTCGTCGGCCTCGTCGAGGATCACGGTGGTGAGCATCTCCGTCTTGAGCGTCTTGCGGCCGATGTGGTCCAGCGCCCGGCCGGGCGTGGCGACCACGACGTCCACCCCACGCTCCAGCGCCTTGA
Organism: Conexibacter sp.; assembly: GCA_025964055.1. GTDB lineage: Bacteria > Actinomycetota > Thermoleophilia > Solirubrobacterales > Solirubrobacteraceae > Baekduia. The sequence continues at coordinate 20,361 of JAOPZP010000328.1, read as the reverse complement.
GCTGGCGGACGATCGGCTGGCCGCCGTAGATCGGCAGCACGCGGGCGCCGAGGTCGCGGCCGTACTTGTGGATGGCCTCGGACACCTGCGTCGCGAGCTCGCGCGTCGGGACGAGCACGAGCGCCGTCGGGTGCTTGCCGCCGAGCGCGCCGCTGCGCTGCAGGCGCTCGAGCAGCGGCAGCGCGAAGGCTGCCGTCTTGCCGGTGCCGGTGGCCGCCTGGCCGAGCAGGTCCTTGCCTTCCAGCAGCGGCGGGATCGCCTCGCGCTGGATCGGGGTGGGCTCCTCGTAGCCGAGGGCCGCGAGGACACCGACCAGCTCGGGGGCGAGCGCCAGGTCGGCGAACGTGATCGCGTCGTCGGACGGATCCGGGGTCATGCGGTGCTCCAATGATCTGGGGTGGATGCTGCGCCAGCCCAGTGCCGCTGCGTCCGGACTCGAACAAACAGGGTAGCGACGCCGCGCGGCCGGCGTACGGCCCGGGTCCGCGGCCGCGACCCGCTATCCAATAAGAGGTGACCGACGCGCTCATCACCGAACCGGCCGCGGCCCCGGCCGTGGACATGCGCGCTCCGGCGGCTCCGGCGCCGCTCGGGCCGCGACCGGGACCGCGGCTCGGCCTGGCGCTCGCGGCGCTGGCGCTGGGCGGGTTCGCGATCGGCACGAGCGAGTTCGTCGCGATGGGCCTGCTGCCGCAGATCGCCGCCGGCGTGAACATCTCGATCCCTGCCGCGGGGCACGTCGTCAGCGCGTACGCCCTGGGCGTGGTCGTCGGCGCGCCGGTGCTCGCCGGCCTCGGCGCGCGGTTCCCGCGGCGGACGCTGCTCATCGCGTTGATGGTGGCCTTCACCGCCGGCAACGTGCTCAGCGCGCTCGCGCCGTCCTACTCGATGCTGGTCGGCGCCCGCTTCCTCGCCGGGTTCCCGCACGGCGCGTACTTCGGGGTCGCCTCGCTGGTCGCCGCCGACCTCGCCGGGCCGGAACGCAAGGCGCGCGCGGTCTCGCGCGTGCTGCTCGGGCTGAGCATCGCCAACGTGCTGGGCGTGCCCGTGGCGACCTGGGTGGGCCAGACCTTCGGCTGGCGCGTCGCCTTCGCGGGGGCCGCGACGCTCGCCGTCGCGACCGCGGTCTCGGTCGGCCGCCTGGTGCCGTGGGCGCCGGCCGACCACACCGCCACGCTGCGCCGGGAGCTGACCGCGCTGCGCCGCCCGCAGGTCCTGCTCGCCGTCGCGACCGGCGCCATCGGCGGCGGCGGCATGTTCGCCGTGTACTCCTACATCAGCCCGATCCTCACCGACCGCAGCGGCCTGGCGCTGAGCGCGGTGCCGGTCGCGCTGGCGATCTGGGGCCTCGGCATGGTCGCCGGCAACCTGCTCGGCGGGCGGCTCATGGACTGGCGACCGGTACCGGTCATGTTCGGGGTCTTCCTGCTGATGGCCGCGATGTTCGCGCTGTTCGCCGTGACGTCGGCCCACGCGGTCATCGCGCTGCCGACCATCTTCCTGCTGGGCATGAGCGTGATCCTGCCGACCGGCCTGCAGATGCGGCTGATGGACGTCGCGGGCGACGCGCAGACGCTCGGCGCGGCGCTGAACCACTCGGCGTTCAACCTGGCCAACGCGCTCGGCGCCTGGCTCGGCGGCCTCGTCCTCGCCGCGGGCTGGGGCCTGACCGCCCCGATGTGGGTCGGCGTCGGCCTGTCGCTGGCGGGTATGGCCGTGTTCGCGGCGTCGCTCGGGCTGGAGCGGCGGGGCTGAACCGGCGCGTCGGCGGCGGCGGGTTGGTGCTCAGCGCGGGGCGTTCGGGGTGCCGCGGTGCGTGAGCAGCCGCTCCCCCAGCGCCCGCCACACCCGCGCGTCGACGCCCATGCCCACGTGCGTCGTCGGGATCGCGATCTGCTCCGCGTCCGGATCGAGGCAGGCCTCCACGCGGACGATCTCATCCAGCGGCGAGTACACGGCGACGTAGCGCACGCCCGGGGGGAACGGGGCGAGCACGTCGGCGCGCACCTGCGCGCAGCACGGACCGGACGAGCAGCGGTGGCTGAAGAGGCCGGGCACGCCAACCGTGCCGAGGAGGCCGACCGCCGTCACCGCGATCCGCGTGCGGGGATGGACACCAAGTTGGTCGCGGACCGGCGAGCCGAGCGTCACGAGGGTGTCGACGAGGTCCGGCCGTCGCACCGCCAGTGCACGGCCGAGCGTCCCGCCACGGCTCTGGCCGACGATCGTCAACGGTCGCCCGGCGCGCTCGGCGATGTCCTCCACCCGGCGCTCCAGGCGCGCGACGATCCGCTCGGTGCAATCGACGTTGGTCGCGATCCCGCTGCGATAGGTGCGCCACCCGCCGCTGCGCAGCCACCCGCCGAGCCGCGCGAGGCTCGGGTCGCCGGCCAGGAAGCCCGGGATCAGCAGCACCGGTCGTCCGTCGCCCGCGGGCGGCACCGGACGCGCGGCCGTCCGCAGCGTCGACGCCCATTCGCGGGCGACGCGCAGCGGCAGCGCAGGGTGCGGACGCACCAGCGCGGCCCCGAAGCGGACGGCATCGGCAGCAGCCATGGCCGGTGACCCTATTGGTGGACGGGGACGGCCCTGACACCGTCGCGCGGTTCGCCGAGACCGAATCGTGATCACCGTGGTCGACGGCCGAGGTCCTGTTCCGGCGCTAGCCGTCCATCGTGATCCGCCGGAACACGTCGCCGGCCACGTCGTGCAGCTCGGTGAGGTCGCGGCCCTGGTCCAGTGCCGTGATGACGAGGTCGCGGAAGCCGCCGGTGATGATCGTCGCGACCTCGAGTGGGAGCGGGCGCAGGTGCGGGTCGTGCTCGCGGGCCTCTTCGACCAACCGCATGATCTGGTGCGCCCAGCGCTCGTTCATCGCCCGGACGCGCGCGGTGCCGTCCGGGCCGACCGAGCCGACCTCCTCGATGCAGCTGCGCGCCAGCACCGGCTCGGCGGCCAGCGCGCCGAGGTAGGCCGCCATCGCCCGGTCGACGCGGTCGCCGAACGGCCCCTCCCCCGTCGCCGCCTCGGCGATGGTCGTCAGCAGCCGCTCGCTGACGACGTCGAAGAGCGCCAGGAAGCACGCGTCGCGGTCGTCGAAGTGCTGGTAGAACGTCCGCCGCGACGTGCGCGCGCGGCGCACGACCTCCGCGACGGTGACCGCCCGGAAGCCGCCCTCGTCGCGGATCGCCTCGGCCATGCCGACCAGCAGCCGGTCGCGGAAGCCGCCGCCCGTCGGCAGGAGCCCGGCGGTGGCGGCACGGCCCGGCTCGGGTGCCGGGGCGCGGGTCACGCGGCCGCCGCCACCTCCGGCACGCGCGTCCGCGCCGAGCGAGCGTGCACCGTCACGCGCCCGCCCGCGCCCGGGCTCCACGCCACGCCCTTGAACCTCCACGACTCGTCGGGCGCGTCGGTCGGCTCCAGCGCGACGCGCTCGAGCATCACGCGCAGCACCACGTCGAGCTCCATGTGGGCGAACGTCGCCCCGATGCAGCGCCGGATGCCTCCGCCGAAGGGGATCCACGAGTAGGTCTCGGGCAGCTTGTCGTAGAAGCGGCCGGGATCGAACCGGTCGGGCTGCTCGAAGAGCTGCGGGTCGTAGTGCGTCAACCCGGCGCTCAGGCCGATCAGCACGCCCTTGGGCAGGCGGTAGCCGCCGACCTCGAACGGCTTCTGCGTGTGGCGCCCGGCGAACGACACGACCGGCCGCATCCGCTGGACCTCACGGATCGTCGCGTCGCGGTAGGCCTTGCCGCCCTCGTCGACCTCGGCGCTCAGCCGCGCCAGCACGTCGGGGTTGCGCGTCAACCGCTCGACCGCCCAGCCGAGCGTGTGCGCCGTCGTCTCGTGCCCGGCCGCCAGCATCGTCACGAGCTGGTCGCGGATCTCGGCGTTGGTCATCGGGCTGCCGTCGACGCGACGCGCCTGGACCATCAGCGCCAGCACGTCGGAGCGCTCGGTCAGCTCCGGGTCGCGCCGGGCGTCCTCGATCAGCTCGTCGAGGATCCGGTCGACCTTGGCTCGCAGCCGCAGGAAGCGGCCCCAGGGGCTCCACGGCCCGAGATCCTTCTGGATCTGCGGGAAGCGCGACAGCTGCTGGCCCTGGTCGGTCCACGGCGGCAGCAGCTCCTCGAGCTCGTGCAGGTGCCGGCCGCTGGCACCGAAGACCGCCTGCAGGATCGCGCGCAGCGTGATGCGCTGGAAGGTCTGCGTGGTCGCGAACGGCGTGCCGATCGGCCAGCGCTCGATCTCGTCGACGGCGATCTGCTCGATCATCGACTCGTACACCTTCATCCGCTGGCCCTTGAACGGCGGCAGCAGCAGCTTGCGCTGCTCGAGGTGGTACTCCTCGTCGATGCCCAGCAGCGAGTGGTTGCCGAGGATCCGGCGCAGCGGGCTCTGGGAGCCGGCGTGGAGCGTCTTGGCGTCGGCGGTGAACGTGTGCTTGATCAGCGCCGGGTCGGCCAGGATCACCATCTTGCCCAACCCGTGGATGTTGACCGAGAACATGTTCCCGTAGCGGCGGCGCGCCCGTTCGAGGAACGGCCGCTGCCGGGTCATCATGCCCAGCGTCTGCAGTGCCATGGGCAAGCTCGGGCCGGGCGGCACCCCGTCGATGATCGTCGTGCTCATGTGCGGGTCCTTGCTTCCTACCGGCCTCGACGCAGCAGCGTCTCGAGCCGTTCGATGACGTCGTAATAGCGGTTGGGCGCGAAGCGCGCCAGGAGGTCGAAGAGCACCGCGTCGGAGCCGACGCGGATCCGCGGCCGGCCGGCCTCGATGCCCTTGTGGATGATCTCGGCCGCCTTCTCGGGCGTCGTGCGCGCGACGTCGGCGAACGCCGTGGCCGCGGACTGGACGTCCTGGTGCTCGCCGCGGTGGTCGGCGCGGAAGCGGGCGTTGACCACGATGTTGGTCTTCACGCCACCGGGGTGGACGGTCGCCGCCCGCACGCCGGTGCCGCGCAGCTCCTGGCGGAGCGCCTCGGTGTAGCCGCGGACCGCGAACTTCGACGCGCAGTAGGCGCTCTGGTGCGGGAAGCCGACGAGGCCGAAGACGCTCGACGTGTTGACGATCACGCCCGAGCGCTGCTCCAGCAGGATCGGCAGGAACGCGGTGACGCCGTTGGTGACGCCGCCGAAGTTGACGTCGAAGACCCACTGGTCGTCCTCGGGCGCGGCGTCGGCGACGCCCTGGAGGACCGTGACGCCGGCGTTGTTGAACACCAACCCCAACGGCGCGGGCGCCCACTCGGTCACCTCGGCCGCGAAGGTCATCAGGCCTTGGCGGTCGCGGACGTCGAGCTTGCGCGTGAGGACCGGACCGCCGATCGAGGCCGCGGTCTCCTCGAGGCCCTCCTCGTTCCAGTCGGCGAGGGCCACCGGACAGCCGTGGGCGGCCAGCCGGCGGGCGACGGCCTGGCCGATGCCCGACCCGGCGCCGGTGATGACCGCCGTGCGGCCGTTGATGGTGGTCATGCAGCAGGCTCCTGTCGGGCGGCGGCTGGTACACGGGCGTACCAAGCGGACATGGCGTCAGCATACCGGTCGGTATCCGGATGTCCACCCTCCTCGTCACCGGCACCCAGCCGTCGAGGGACGACTCAACCGCGATGGTCGCGGTTCAGTCGTCCCTCGACGCTGCGGGCGTGGGGATCAGGCGGCCTCTGGGATCATCCCGTTCGGGTTCAGCACGTACTTGCGCGCCGCGCCGTGGTCGAAGTCCTCGTAGCCCTTCGGCGCCTCGTCGAGCGTGATGACCGTCGCGTTGACCGCGTCGGCGATGTGGGCCTTGTCGTTGAGGATGTCCATCATCAACCCGCGGTGGTACTTCATCACCGGGCACTGGCCGGTCGTGAAGCTCAGCGACTTGGCCCACCCCGTGCCGAAGCTCAGCGACAGCGCGCCGTGCTTGGCGGCCTCGTCCTTGGCGCCCGGGTCCTCGGTGACGTACAGGCCGGGGATGCCGATGCGGCCGGCCGCGCGCGTCAGCTGCATGAGCGAGTTGAGCACGGTCGCCGGCGCCTCGGCCGCGTCCTTGCCGTGGCCGCGCGCCTCGAACCCGACGCAGTCCACCGCGCAGTCGACCTCCCGAACGCCGAGGATCTGCTCCACCTGGTCGACCGGCTCGCCCTTCGTGATGTCGACCGTCTCGCACCCGAACGAGCGCGCCTGGTCCAGCCGCTCGCCGATCGCGTCGGCGACGATCACGACCGCCGCGCCCAGGAGCTGGGCGCTGTAGGCCGCCCCCAGGCCGACCGGCCCGGCGCCCGCGATGTAGACCGTCGAGCCGGTGGTCACGCCCGCCGTCACGCAGCCGTGGTAGCCCGTCGGGAAGATGTCGGACAACATGGTCAGGTCGCGGATCTTCTCCATCGCCTGGTCCTTGTCGGGGAAGCGCAGCAGGTTCCAGTCGGCGTACGGCGTCATGACGTAGTTGGCCTGGCCGCCGGGCCAGCCCCCCATGTCCACGTAGCCGTAAGCGGCGCCGGGGCGACCGGGGTTGGTCGTCTCGCACACGCCGGTGTTGCGCTCCTTGCAGTTGCGACACCGTCCGCACGCGATGTTGAACGGCACCGACACGAGGTCGCCGACCTTGATCCGCTCGACGTCGCGCCCCGCCTCCATCACCTCGCCGGTGATCTCGTGCCCGAGGATCAGGCCCTTCGGCGCCGTCGTCCGGCCGCGCACCATGTGCTGATCGGATCCGCAGATGTTGGTGGCGACGATCTTGATGATCGCGCCGTGGTGCAGCGGGCGCCCGACGTTCTCGGGCGGCACGCCCGGACCCTCCTGCAGCTCCCACGAGGGGAAGGGGATGTCCTGCACCTCAACCGTCCTCGGCCCGAGGTAGACGACGCCGCGATTGCTGTCCTCAGCCATGGTGAGCCTCTCGTTCGCATCGACCCAGTCGCCGCGGCGGAGGCTGCGGCGACCTCTTCTCCGGAGTCTGCTCCTCCGCGCGACGGTCCGGTGATGCACTGCCCTGCGGTGGTTCCCGCGCTGACCTCACCCCCGCCCGGTCACCGTGAAGCTGTCGGTCAGCGTTGCGTCGGAGGAGTCGCCCGCGTACAGGTCGATCTGCCCAGGCTCGACCACGAACCGGCCCGAGTTGTCGTAGAACCCCACGTCGGAGGCGTCCACCCGGAACGTCACGGTCTTCGACTCGCCCGGCCCCAGCGTCACGCGCTGGAACCCGCGCAGGCGCCGGACCGGCTGCGACAGGCTCGCCACGGGATCGTGCAGGTAGAGCTGGACGACCTCGTCACCCGCCCGCGCGCCGGTGTTCTTGACGTCGACCGACGCCAGGACCGATCCGCGTGGAGACATCGACTTGGTGTTCAACGCCAGGTTGGTGATGTCGAACGTCGTGTAGCTCAACCCGAAGCCGAACCCGAACAGCGGCGCGCAGGTCTTCAGGTCGCGGTAGCGCGAGTTGTACTTGCTGGTCGGGTCACACGGCCGCCCCGTCGGCTCGTGGTTGTAGTAGATGGGCACCTGCCCCACGCTCTGCGGGAAGCTCACCGGCAGCTTGCCGCCGGGGTTGACCTTGCCAAACAGCACGTCGGCGGCCGCGTTGCCGGCCTCGATGCCGCCGAACCACGCCTCGAGGATCGCCGGCGAGGCGTCGACGACCTTGCCCAGCGTGAGCGGCCGGCCGTTGAACAGCACGACCGTGAACGGCTTGCCCGTGGCCTTGATCGCGTCGATCAGGTCCTGCTGCCTGCCCGGCAGGTCGATGACGCTGCGCGACTCGGCCTCGCCGCTCTGCCCGCGCGTCTCGCCCAGGGCGAGCACGACCTGGTCGGCGGCCTTGGCTGCGGCCACGGCATCGGCGAACCCGGAGTCGTCGCCGCACTCGTTGGCCGGGTCGTAGAGATCGTTGTCGATCATCTTGCACCCCTCGGTGAACGTCGTGTTCGGGTTCTGCGCCTTGATCCCGGCGTAGAGGCTGACGGCGTCCTCGTCCCTGCCCTGGCCCCACCACGGGCCGAGCATGTCGTGCTGGTCGTTGCCCAGCGGGCCGATGACCGCGACCGACTTGGCGGGATCAAGCGGCAGGGTGCTCGCGTCGTTCTTGAGCAGCACCATCGAGCGGCCGGCCGCCTTGCGCGCCGCGGCGACGTCGTCGGGCTGCATCGTCTTGCCCGCGATCGCCGCCTGGTCGACGTAGGGATGGTCGAACAGCCCGGCGCGGAACTTCACGCGGAGGATCCGGCGCACCGCGTCGTCGAGGCGGCGGCTCGAGATCTGCCCGGAGGCCAGCAGCTGCCGGCCGTTGTCGCGCAGGTTCGTGCTGACCATCTCGGAGTCGGTGCCCGCGTTCAGCGCCAGCGCGCCGGCCGACGGCCCGTCGGCAGCGACGCCGTGGCCGCAGGGACCCTGGTCGGGGTTCTTCGGCGGGCACGCGCGCAGCTCGGCGACCGCGGTGTAGTCGCTCTCGACGAACCCGTCGAAGCCCCACTCGCGCTTGAGGATGTCTGACTCGATGTGCTGGTTGGCGCAGCCCGGCTGCCCGTTGAGGGCGTTGAACGAGCACATGACGGTGTCGGCGCCCGCGTCGATCGCGGCCTTGAACGGCGGCAGGAACAGGTTGCGCAGCCGCTGCTCGGAGAGGTCGGTCGTGTTGTAGTCCCGCCCGCCCTCCGCGGCGCCGTAGGCGGCGAGGTGCTTGGGGCTGGTGACGACCTTGTCGGCCGCGCTGTAGTCGTTGCCCTGCGCGGCGCGCACGCGGGCGGCCGCGATGACCGAGCCGAGGTACGGGTCCTCGCCCGAGCCCTCCGAGATGCGCCCCCAGCGCGGCTCGTGGGAGATGTCGACCATCGGGCTGTAGATCTGCTTGATGCCGACGGCCGCGGTCTCGCGCGCGGCGATCGTGTCGTCGGCGGTGACGACGTCGGGATCGAAGCTGGACGCCTCGGCCAGCGGGATCGGGAACGTCGTGCGGTACCCGTGGATCGTGTCGTAGGCGAACAGGATCGGGATGTGCAGCCGCGACTGGTCGACGGCGACGTGCTGCAGCGCGTCGATCTTGGCCGGGTCGGTGAGGCTGAAGACGCCGCCGACGCCGTTGCGTGCGTCGTCCTCGGTGACCTGGTTGTCGGCCAGCAACTGGAGCTGCTGGAGCTTCTCGGGGACGGTCATGCGCGCGACGAGCTGATCGATCCTGCGCTCGACCCCGCGGCTCGCGGGTCCTCGGGTCGGCTGCAGCGCCTCGTCGTCACCGGGCCCCGTCCCCGCGACCACCACCCCGGCGCCCAGCGTGCTGCATCCGATGATCGCTGCCGCGATCGCGAGCCTGCGTCCCCGACGTTCCACGGTGTCTCCTGCGTTCGGACCTCGCCGCGGTCAACCAGGGCCGCGGCCCGCGCCCCGGTTCCCCCGCTGCGCGCGCCGGCAAACCTGGACCGTCCCTGGCCGGCCCGCGGTCGCGCTCAGGCGGCCGCGGGCAGGGCGGCTCCTGCCCACTCGGAGGGATGCGGCGAGCGATGGCCGTGGACCACCAGCCACGCGCCCTCCTGCCCGCGCTCCAGGACGAGCGTCTCGCGGTGGTGCACCGGGCCGGGCCGGCCGGCGAGGTGGAGGCTGACGACCTGCGTCGCGGTCGCCAGCGCACCGCCGATCCGCCGGACGTCGAGGTCCCAGGCGTGGCAGGCGTCGAGGCGCCCGCCCCGTGCCTCCCAGCGCTTCCACACCGCACGCAGCTGGTCGCGCGAGCGCAGCGGCGTCGCCTCGCGCGGCAGGATGAACGTGACGTCGGGCGCCAGGGCCGCCAGGTACGCCTCGCGATCGTGGGCGTGGAGCGCCGCGACGAGACCCTGCACGGCCGCGCGGACTTCGTGGGACTGCTGCATGCGCGTATTCATGCACGGACAGGCAGGCGATCACAGGGCCCAAGGTGAGAGTTTCGTGTGAATCGCGGCCACGCTCAGGCGTCTGGCGCGGCCGCGATCGGCGCGATCCATGATTCGCCGCCGCACGCGGCGGGGAGCGACAGCACCATGCTGCACACCGCCGTCGCGCCGGGCATCCACCGCATCGAGGACGCCTACACCAACTGGTATCTGGTGGAGGGCGACGACGGGCTGACGATCGTCGACGCCGGCGTCCCCTCGTCGTGGGCGTCCCTGCAGGACGCGCTGCGCCGGCTCGGTCGCCGCCCCGACGAGCTGCGGGCGCTCGTGCTCACCCATGCGCACTTCGACCACGTCGGCTTCGCCGAGCGCGCCCGCCGCGAGCTCGGCATCCCCGTCTACGTCCACGAGGACGACGCGCCGCTGACCAGGCACCCGTGGCGCTACGACCACGAGCGCCCGCGCTCGGTCTACTTCGCCACCCAGGTGCCGGCCCTGCCGATCGTGGCGACCTTCGTGCGCCACCGCGCGTTCTGGCCCCCGCCGATCCAGGAGATCGTGCGCTTCGGCGACGACGGCGGGGCGCTCCCCGTGCCGGGCGCGCCGCGCGTGGTGCGGACGCCCGGCCACACCATCGGCCACTGCTCGCTGCACTTCCCCGACCGCGACGCGGTCATCGCCGGCGACGCCGTCGTCACCCTCGACCCGTACACCGCGCGCCGCGGCCCGCGCCTGGTCGCGCGTGCGGCCACCGCCGACGTGGAGCGCAACACGCGGACCCTCGACGCGCTCGTGGCGACCGGCGCCCGCGTGGTCCTCACCGGCCACGGCGAGCCGTGGACCGAGGGCGTCGAGGCCGCCGTCGTGCAGGCGCGCGCGGCCGGCGCCGCCTGAGCGGTCGGAGGTGCGGGCAACCGCACCCTTGACGGTGCGGAGACGCGCTGCGGGGGGTCCCCAGGCGGGTCCCTGATGCGTGGGCCGAAGGCCGGCGCGAAGGTGGCGCCATGCGCTCCCCCCATCTCCTGCTCCCCGCCTGTGCCGCCGCGGCCCTCGCCGTCGCCGCACCGGGCGCCGCCCACGCGTCGACGATCGTCAGCGACGCCCCGGGCCACTACGTCTACACCGGCCTGCCCGGCGAGAAGAACCACCTCAGCGTCCAAGGCCGTGACGACAGCGCCGACGTCGTCTTCTACCAGGGCGGCAGCGGCGTCCTGATCAGCTCCTTCCCGGCCGAGTGCGCCGGCGACGACCCGGTCGAGCCCGAGGTCGTGACCTGCCCGAACGTCACGGGCGTGGTCGTCAACGCCGGCGACGGCGACGACGACGTCACGAGCTCCGTGCACGCCAACGTCACGCTCACCGTCGACGGCGGCCCCGGCAGCGACTGGATCACCGGCGACCTCGGCAACGACACGCTCTCCGGCGGGCCGGGCAACGACAAGCTCGACGGCCGCAAGGGCAACGACACCCTCGACGGCGGCGACGGCGACGACGAGCTCATCGGCTACTCGGGCGCCGACCACCTCCAAGGCGGGCCGGGCAACGACAACCTCTCGCCCGACGGCCACGAGGAGCCGGGCACCGACACCGTCGACGGCGGCCCCGGCGTCGACACGATCGACGGCGACTACTCCTCCCGCTTCGCGGTGTCCGGCGCCCCGAACCCGCTGAGCTTCACGCTCGGCGGCGGCGCCGACGACGGCCGCTCCGGCGAGAACGACGACATCCAGAACATCGAGCGGCTCATCGTCTCCGACGCCGGCACGTTCGTCGGCTCCGACAACCCCGAGTACATCAAGATGGGCCAGGTCGTCGACAACGGCGTGCTCATCGGCAACGGTGGCGACGACGAGCTGCGCGGCGCCGGCGGCGCCGACAAGCTCGACGGCGGCCCGGGCAACGACAAGCTCGACGGCGGCTACGGCGACGACGTCATCACCGGCGGCCCGGGCAAGGACACCATCTCGGGCGACCTCGCCGGCGGCGACTGCGGCCCCATCTGGTGCCACCTGCCCTACGGCAACGACACCATCTACGCCCAGGACGGCGAGGTCGACTCGATCAGCTGCGGCATCGGCGAGGACGTCGTCTACGCCGACGCGGCCGACGTCGTGGCCCCGGGCTGCGAGACGATCAACCGCGGCGCCGCGACGCCTCCGCCGGTCGTGCCGCCGGTCAAGCCGGCCCCGGTCGTCACCCCCAAGGGCGGCAGCGCCGCGCGCGTCACGCTCGCCGGCAAGGTGACGCTCGCCGCCGCGCTGAAGAAGGGCATCACGGTCAAGGTCAGCGGCGTCAAGGCCGGCACGCTCAAGCTCGCCGCCACGCGGTCGGGCAAAGTGGTCGCCCGCGGCTCGGGCAAGGCCACGAAGGCGGGCACGGCGACCGTGAAGCTGCGCTTCACCGCCAAGGCGCGCAAGAGCCTGCGCCGCGCGAAGACCATCACGCTGAAGGTCAGCGGCAACGGCGTGACCGGCACGATCACGCTCAGGCAGCGGGCAAGGTGAACCAGAACCGGCTGCCCTCGCCGGCGACCGAGTCGACGCCGATCGAGCCGCCGCTGCGCTCGACCACGCGCTGGGCGATCGCCAGCCCGAGGCCCGTGCCGGGGTAGTCCGAGGCGCTGTGCAGGCGCTGGAACGGGCGGAACAGGCGGGGTCGCTCGGCCGGGTCGACGCCGATGCCGTTGTCGATGATGTCGATCCGGATGTCCTCCTGCACCGGCGTGCTGCGCACGACAACCCGCGGGTCCTGGGCGTCGGCGAACTTCACCGCGTTGGACACCAGGTTGCGCAGGACCGACTCGACGTCGCGCGGATGGGCGCGCACGGCCGCGCCGTCGTGGACCTCGACGACGACCTTCGCCCCGCGCTCGCCGATCGCCGCCTGCAGCTCGGCGACGACGACCGCGGCGCAGCCGACGAGGTCGACCGTGCCCGCCGCCGGCGCCTCCCCGGCCGCCTTGGCGTAGCCGAGCAGGTCGTCGACGAGGCGCTGCATGCGCTCGACCGCCGCCGACACGTAGCCGAGGTAGGTCTGGCCACGCTCGTCGAGCTGGACGGCGTGACGCTCCTGGAGCAGCTGCGCGAAGCCGGCGACCGTGCGCAGCGGCTCCTGCAGGTCGTGCGCGGCGACGGCGGCGAAGCGGTCGAGCTCGCGGTTGGTGCGGGCCAGGCGCTCGTTGGCCTGGCGCAGCGCGGCCTCGGCAGCGCGGCGGGCCGTGAGGTCGCGCGTGACCTTGGCGAAGCCGCGCAGCCCGCCGGCCGGATCGCGGACGGCGGTGAGCACGATGTTGGCCCAGAAGCGCGAGCCGTCCTTGCGGATGCGCCAGCCCTCCTCCTCGTAGCGGCCGGTGCGCGCGGCGACCTCGAGCTCGGCGGCCGGATGACCGATCGCCCGATCCTCGTCGGTGTAGAACATCGAGAAGTGCGAGCCGATGGCCTCGTCGGCGGTGTAGCCCTTGAGGTGCTCGGCGCCCGGGTTCCAGGTGACGATGGTGCCCTCCGGGTCGACCAGGAAGATCGCGTAGTCGTGGACGCTCTCGACGAGGAGCGCCAGCTGGTGGGCCCGATGCTCTTCGGTCCCCACGTCCAGGGTGTCGCCGTCCCCGATGGTCGGCACGGTCTCCGCCTCGCCCCTCAGCGATCCCCGTTGCCCGCGGCGCGCTCGGAGATGAACCCGACGAGGTCGCCGAAGCGGTCCTTCAGGAAGTGACGCGTGGCGCCGGCCTGCGCGAACTGCCGCTCGGCCCCGGGCACCGCGGTGAACGCGACGATCTCGAGATCGGACAGCAGCGCCCTGAGCTCGCGCGTGGTCGTGACGCCGTCCATGCCCGGCATGTTCTGGTCGACGACCGCGAGGTCGGGCGGATCGGCCGCGGCGAGCGCGAGCGCCTCCTCGCCGCCGCTGGCCTCGAGCACCAGGACGTTCCCGTTGTCGCTGAGCATCGCGCGCAGCAGGGCACGGATGTCCGGCGCGTCGTCGACGACGAGGACGCGGAGCGGCTCACGGGATGGGGTCGGGCGGTCCACTGTTTCTGTAGTCGGCTCGCGACGCCGGGAACTCCAGCGCCGGGTGTCCTACGGCACGGAGCGTCCGGTCGACCATGCGCCGCACGTCGCATAGGCTAGCGGTCGCACCCGATCCGGCCGCCCGGAACGCGGTCGTCTGACCAGTGTCCTCTTCGCACCCCCTCTCCGAGCTGCCGAACTGGGACGACGGCACGGTCGCCGTGCTTTCGACGGGCAGCGGACCGCCCCACGCGATCCCCGTCTCGACCGCCGTCCGCGCCGGCCCGGCGGCGATCCTCCTGGCGCTCGCGCTGCGGCGTGAGTCCCTGGCGCGGCTGCGCGCCGACCCGGCCGTCGCGCTGACGCTCATGGCCGCCGACGTGGCGTGCACGGCGCTGGGCCGCGCGACGGTCGTGCGCGAGCCGATGGCCGTCGCCGACGGCGTCGCCGCGGTGCTGATCGAGGTCGACGAGATCCAGGACCACCGCCAGCCCCGCTTCGCGATCGAGCGCGGCGTCGCCTGGTGCTGGACCGACGCGGAAGCCGCGGCGCGCGACGCGGAGATCCGAGGCGAGCTGCGGGCGCTGGCCGCCATGGGCCCTCTCAGCGCGGGAGATCGACCACGAACGTCGCGCCGTCGGGGCCGTCGGACGGGCCCGCGATGACGTCGCCGTTGGCCGCGCGCGCCAGCCGCCGCGCCAGCGGGAGCCCGAGGCCCGAGCCGCCGTGGCCGTCGTGCGGCGTGAGCCGGACGCCGGGCTCGAAGACGTGCTGACGGGCGTCGGCCGGCACGCCCGGCCCGTCGTCGGTCACGGTGATCGTCACGCGGCCGCCGCCGGTCGACGTCGTCACCCGCACGGTCGTCCGGGCGTGGCGCGCCGCGTTGTCGAGCACCGGCGCGACGATGCGCTCGACCACCTCGGCGTCGACGCCGACCGTGGCTCCGGCCGGCGGAAGCTCCATGACCAGCGCCACCCCGCGAGCGCCGTAGACCGGCTCCCAGCTCTCGACGAGCCCGGCCAGCACCGCCCGCAGGTCGCTGCGCCCCCGGTCCAGGCCCGCGTCGGCCCGCGCGGCCGCCATCAGCGTCTCGAGGATCGCGCTCATCTGCTCGGCCGAGCGCACGATCGACCCATAGGCCTCGGTCCGCTCGTCCAGCGGGCGGTCGCGGCGCTGGAGCAGCTCGGCCTCGGCGACGATGCGCGACAGCGGCGTGCGCAGCTCGTGCGAGAGCTCGGCCGACAGCCGCTGCTCGTGACGCAGGCTCGCGGCGACGCGGTCCAGCAGCGCGTCGAAGGTGCCGGCCAGCTCGCCCAGCTCGTCGGGGCGCGCCTGAGCGCCGAAGCGCCGGCCCGGCTCGTGCTCGCTCCAGGCGGCGGCGTCGCGGGTCATCGCCCGCACCGGCCCGAGTGCCCGGCCGATCGACTGGCGCGTGACGAGGAACATCGCGGCCAGCAGGACGAGCGCGAGCGCGACCGAGCCGATCTCGGCAAGGTCGGTGGTGCGGTCGTAGGCGGCCAGCGACTGCGCGGCGACGATCGTGCCGACCTGGCGTCCGTGCTCGACCACCGGCGCCGCGTAGAGCCGCACCTCGCGGCCGCTGGGAAGGTCGTCGAAGACCGCGCCGCGCTCGCCCGCCAGCGCGTCGGCGGCGCGCTGGAGCTCGGCGTCGCCGGGCGGCCGTTCGATGGCGCGCATGCCGTCGTAGACCCACACCCGCCGGTCGACCGCGGCGTCGTTGGGCGCCTCGACCGCGTGCACGTGCCCGCCGCGGACCTCGACCGTCGTCGCCGCGGCGGCGGCCTGAGCGCGCAGGCGGCTCTTGATGTCGCCGTCGAGGCTGTCGGCCAGCAGGATGTTGAAGGCGACGGTCAGCGCAGCGATCGCCACGGCGGCGACCAGCAGCGACACGGCGGTCAGCCGCCCGCGCAGCGTGCGGAACCGCGGGGGCCTCATCCGAGCCGGTAGCCGACGCCGTGCGTGGTGCTGATCTGGAGCTCGAGCTCGAGCGCGCGCAGCTTGCGGCGCAGGCGCGCGACGTACTGGTCCAGCGTGTTGTCGTGGACGATCGCGCCCTCGGGCCACGCGGCCCGCACCAGGTCGCGGCGGCGCAGCACGACGCCCGGCCGTGCCGCCAGGGCGGCCAGCACGCGGTACTCGGTGGGCGTGAGCGCGACCTCGAGGTCGCCCGCGCTGGCCGCGTGCGTCGTCGGGTCCAGCCGCAGGGGGCCGACCGTGGTGACGGGGTCGGCGCCGGCGCGGCGCAGCAGGGCGCGCAGGCGCGCGACGAGCTCGTCGAAGTGAAACGGCTTGGTCAGGTAGTCGTCGCCGCCGGCGCTGAAGCCCGCGAGGCGGTCGGTCACCGCGTCGCGCGCGGTGAGGAAGAGCACCGGCGCGCCGATGCCCTGGGCGCGCAGCGCCTGGCAGACGTCGCGGCCGTCGGCGTCGGGCAGCCCGACGTCGACGACCAGCGCATCGACGGCCTCGTGCGCCGCGGTGATCGCGGAGGCGCCGTCGCCCACGGCGGTGACGGTGAACCCCTCCTCCTCGAGGCCGCGCGTGACCAGCGCGCGCAGCTCGGGATCGTCCTCGACGACGATGAGTCTGTGGCCGGACACGCTGTCAGGGTAGAGGTCGGAAGCGAACCTGAACGCGCACGCTCAGGAGCCGTTCAGGCACCCGACAGCACGCTGGGGTTCAGCGTCGCGGGCGTCGTGTGACCGCTCAGCGCCAGCGTGAGGTCCAGCTCGCCGAGCAGGCTGCGCAGCACGGTGCGGACGCCGGCCTCGCCGGCCAGCGCGAGGCCCCAGAGGTAGGGACGGCCGAGCAGGACCGCGTCGGCGCCGAGCGCAAGCGCCTTGGCGACGTCGGCGCCGCCGCGGATGCCGCTGTCGAACAGGACCGTGAGGTCGTCGCCGACCGCCTCGGCGACCGCGGGCAGCGCGTCGAGCGCGCCGATCGCGCCGTCGACCTGGCGTCCGCCGTGGTTGGAGACGATCACGCCGTCGACGCCGCGAGCCTTCGCCTCGAGCGCGTCGTCGGGGTGGTTGATCCCCTTGAGGACGAGCGGCAGGTCGGTCATCGCGCGCAGGCGGTCGACACCCTCCCAGGTCGCGCCGGGGTTGCTGAACTGGCCGACGAAGTGGCCGACGGCCGCCTGCGGGTCGTCCTCGGGCGTGCGCTCCAGCGCGCCGCGGAAGACGGGGTCGCTGAGGTAGTTGGCGATCCCGATGGACTTCAGGAACGGCAGGTAGGCGCCGGCGAGGTCACGCGGGCGCCACGCCAGCAGCGGCGTGTCGAGCGTGACGACGATCGCCCCGTACCCCGCGGCCTCGGCGCGGGCGACGAAGCTCTGGGCGAGGTCGTCGGTCCGCGGCCAGTAGAGCTGGTACCAGCGCGGCGCGTCGGCGCCGCCCGCCGCGGCGATCTCCTCCATGGTGAACGACGAGGCGGTGCTGGCGACCATCGGGACGCCGAGGCCCGCGGCGGCGCGCGCGACGGCCAGCTCGCCCTCGGGGTGGATGATCGACTGCACGCCGACGGGCGCCAGCAGCACGGGTGCCGGCATCGCGGTGCCCAGGACCGTCGTGCGCAGATCGCGCACCGAGACGTCGCGCAGCATCCGCGGGACGATCCGGCGGCGGCGGAACGCGGCGAGGTTCTCGCGCTGGGTGTCCTCGCTGCCGGCACCGCCGAAGACGTAGCCGCGGGCGCCGGCGTCGAGCTTCTCGGCCGCCGCGCGCTCCAGCTCGGGCCAGGAGACCGGCAGCTCGGGGAGCTGGTCGGCGAGCCCCTGCAGGTAGATCTCGTACTGGTAGTTGCCGAACGGCGTCGGCGCGGCGTCGGGCTGGGTGTCGGTCATGGAGGCGGGACGCTACCGGGCGGATGGACGATCGCCTCGCGGGGTAGGCGAGGCGGCCATGAGCGTCCCCGACGGCTTCGCGCCGTTCGCCAACCAGGGCCCGTTCCTGGAGCACATCGGCCCGATCCTCGTGCGTGACGGCGGCGACGAGCTCGTCCTCGCCCTCCAGACCGACGAGCGCCACGCCAACCACCGCGGCACGGTCCAGGGCGGCCTGCTCTCGACCTTCGCCGACTTCGCGCTCGGCCGCGCCATCGAGGCCGACGCCGACGACGGCAAGGACCGCGCGACGGTCAGCCTCACCGTCGACTTCCTCAAGCCGGCCAAGCCCGGCGACTGGATCGAGTCGCGCACGCGGGTCGACCGGGTGGGCGGGACGCTGTCGTTCGCGGACTGCTCGCTGACGGTCGAGGGTCGCGAGATCGTGCGCGCGCGGGCGGTGTGGGTCGCGGTGTGATCGGCACCGTTCACGCCCGCAAACCTGAATGGACGCACAGCCAGGCTGGTGGGAACATGTCGACCACCGCACGAAGGGAGTCGTCATGGAAGGCTCGATCGTCCCGAACGTCCTCGTGGTCGCCCACAAGACGGCCGCGACCCCGGCGCTTCTGGATGCGGTTCGGCAGCGTGCCGCACGCGGCCCGGCGAGGTTCCACCTCCTGGTGCCCAACCCCGCGCTCGGCGGTTGGCGTCCCTCCGAGGTGCATCACCCGAACGTGACCGAAGGCGAGCAGATCCTCGCGCTCGCGCTGCCCCTGATCCAGGACGCGGCCGGCGCTTGGGCCGACGGCTGGGTGTCGCCGCGGCACGATCCCATGGACGCCATCGAAGAGGCGCTGTTCGACGGGGACTTCGACGAGATCATCCTGTCGACGCTCCCGCGCAGCGTCTCGATCTGGCTCCACGTGGACCTCCCGCGCCGCGTCGCGCACCTCGGCCTGCCGCTGACGACCGTCACTGCCCAGGAGCCGGCCACCGCGCGCCACGCGCGGCCCATCGCCTCCTAGTAGCGCAGGTCAGGTCCGCAGCTCCTCCTCCGACGCCGGCTCCTGCGGATCCTCCAGCGACGCCGCCAGCTGTCGCAGCGCGCGGGAGACCCGGGCGCGGACGACCTGGGCGGTCACGCCGCCACGGCGCGCGATGTCCTCGTACTCGCCATGCTCGATCACTCGCTGGCGCAACGCGTCGCGCTGATCGGGCGCGAGCTCGGCGAGCGCGCGCTCGAGGTGCGGCCGGAGCCGCTGGAGATCGGCGAGGTCCTCGATGCGCTCGTACTCGACCGGTCCGAGGGAGGGCACCGGGACGCCGAGGCGCTGGAGGCTGCGGCGTTCGACGTCGCCGCGCTCGCGCCAGCGGTAGAGCTGATGGCGGGCGATCGTCCACATCCACGCTCGCCCCTGCTCCTCGGTGTCGCCGCGGAACCCTCCGATGCCGGCGAACAGCTCGGCGAACGTCTCGGCCATCAGGTCGAAGGCCGTCTCGGGATCCAGCGTTCTCCGCGCGAAGAAGCGCAGCACCTGCTCGTGGTACTCCACGTAGACGTCGGCGAAGGTGGCGGGATCGCTGCGCGCGCGGACGAATGTTGACCTCGACCGACCTCGCCCGCGCCCACGGAGACCTCTTTCCATCCGTCGCCATCCTCGCACAACGCTGAGCGACCCAGAAGATGGTTGCTCAAGGTGCGCAGTCCTCTCCGAAGCGATCGCCCGACGTCGCGTCACAGGATGAGCGCTCACCGCCCTAGAGGTCCGATGCCACCGGTCTGCAGCATGACGTGAGGGCGGCTGCCCGCGGCCGGTCCGGCCGGTCGACGCTGCTCGCCGCGCTGCGGCTGCTCCCATTCCACGCGACCGGGCGTTGAGGAGCCGTGGCGTGGAGCCGGTCCCCGACTCCGTGACGCTCCTGCTCGGTGAGCTCGCCCATCCCGTCCGCCTGCCCGTGCTCCTGGCGCTCGAGGAGCGTCCGCGCAGTCCGTCCGAACTCGCCGAGGACCTCGGCGAGCCGTTTCACCGCGTCAACCACGCCGTCAAGGCGCTCACCCGCGCCGGCCTCCTGGAGATGATCCGCCAGGAGCGGTCAGAGAACCCTCCCAACATCTACCGCCGCGTCTACGGGTCGCGGTACTCCGGGTGGCGGCAGCTCGCCGACGCGGTCCAGCGAATCGCCGCCACCGCGGACGATCAGTAGCGGAGCGCCGCGGGCACGGGCCCGGGCGCGCTCAGCGTGACGCGGAGCGCACGCGGGCCCACACGCCCGCGAAGATGGTGCGGCGGCCCCGTTCGAGGCCGGCGACCATGGTCCCGTAGAGATCGGGCGCGACCGCCTTCATGCTCGACAGCGCCATCGCCACCTTGTCGTGGTGGCTGATCGCCACGCCGCCCGGCGCGGCGAACCGGACCTCGCTGCTGGAGTAGCCGGTCGACGGGTCGCCGGCCGTCGCGCAGAGCATGAGGCGGATCTCGGGGGCCTCGTCCCCTTCGGCCTGGGCCACCGCGGCGGCGAACGCCGCGTTCGCTGCATCGCGTGCCGCGTCGATGGCGTCGTCCAGCAGCGAGTCACTCACCAGCGAAATGTAACAGGGACTCAACGTTGTGTGCGGACTCAGCACCGGACAGCGCTCCGGCATGGCGCCGACGGCA
>JAOPZP010000143.1 GCA_025964055.1 Conexibacter sp. | reverse complement strand
TCCTGCCGACCGCGCGGGAGCTGCTGGCCGACGAGCCGCG
Organism: Conexibacter sp.; assembly: GCA_025964055.1. Lineage (GTDB taxonomy): Bacteria > Actinomycetota > Thermoleophilia > Solirubrobacterales > Solirubrobacteraceae > Baekduia. Next base: position 12,584 of record JAOPZP010000143.1, on the reverse strand, counting down.
CCGCCGCGCGCTCGGGGAGGCCGGCCACGATCACTGGGCCGCCTGCTACTCGTGGGAGCACATCGCCCCGCGCTACGACGCGCTGCTGCGCGGCGCGCGCGAGCTCCCGCCGCTGGTCGCGCCCGCCGGGCACGCCCTCGCGGCGGCCTGATCGCCGCGAGCGTCAGGCCGGTGTGCGGATCAGCTCGCGCCGTCGGGCGGCGAGGTGCACGAGCTCACCGGCGTTCGCGGGCCCGAACAGCGGGACGTCGTCGAACAGCGGCGGAGCCGGTGTGTCGGCGAGGCGCAGGAGGGCGTGCGTCGACCAGCGCAGGGCGGCCTCCTCGAAGCTGCCGGCCTTCACGGTGACCAGTGCGATGTCGGCTGCCCCGGGCGCCCCCGTGCCGCCGTCCTGGAGGACGTCGATCAGCAGGGGCAGCTCGCTTGCCTCGCGCTCGTAGAGCAACAGGGCGAGGGTCGCCTCGTCGGCTTCGAAGGTCGCGTGCCAGGTCCGGACGAGCGACGGGTCGGTCAGGACGTCGGAGGCGAGCGCCAGCGTGACGAAGTCGTTCGCCGGGAAGCCCGGGTTCAACGTCAGCCGTGAGCCGCAGGACCGGCTCAGCGTCCGGATGACCTGCCGGTTGGGGTCGTGCAGACGGCGCTCGACGCGCTTGACCCCGTAGAGCGCCTTCGTGTCGTAGGTGCCGTTCGCGAACGTGCCGTCGATCAGGCCGAAGATCACGGCGGGCGACACGGCCGGGCCCTGGCAGAAGGCGTCGACGTAGATGAGCGGCTTCGCGGGCGTCCCGGGGGAGAGGTGGGCGGCCAGCGTCGGGAAGTAGACCTCCTCGCGCATGTAGTGCTCGCCCTCTCCGCGGCGGAAGCGGCGCTCGATGCGCTCGAGCATCTCCTGGAACAGGCCGGCGGCATAGAAGGTGCCCTCGACCTGGCCGCCGAAGATCGAGCGATCGCCGCCCAGGTCTGCCAGCATCGCGTCGAGCATCGCGTCGCGATGCGCCGGCGCCGCCTGCGCCCAGGGGTCGTCCGGATGCACGGCGCCGCGGAGGCAGCCGGCCTGCGCGCCGGCGATCCGGTCGGCGGCCCCGCGGCGCACGTAGAGGTCGTTGCTCGCGTTCAAGACGACGTGGTCGAACGGGTCGAGCTCGTCGTAGGCGAAGCGCAGGTTGTCGCAGTGCAGGTAGGCGATGTCGCCCCATGCCGTCTCGTGGCACCGCGGGTTCGCGTGGACACCGTCGGGCAGCAGCGGCGCGAGCTCCGCCGGGTCGACGCCCATGCTGCGCGACAGGTGCAGGACGACGAGCGTGTCGGGCCCGAGGAAGCTCCGGAGGTTCTCGACCTGGTCGAAGATGACCGCCGGCTGCTCGTGGACCGGGACGGAGACGCAGATGCGCGGCCCGCTCATGCGGCCAAGCGCAGCGCCGGCTTCGCCGCGCCGGCCACGAAGCCGCGCAGCGTGTCGGCGACATGCTCGAGATGGGGCTGCTCCAGGCCGGGGTAGCAGCCGACCCAGAACGTGTTGGCGGCGACCAGGTCGGTGGTCTCCAGCGACCCCACGACCCGGTGCTTGACGTCGGCGTAGGCCGGCTGGCGCAGCAGGTTGCCGGCGAAGAGCAGGCGCGTGGCGACGCCCGCCGCCTCGAGGTGGTCGACCAGCGCACGGCGGCCGAAGCCGGCGTCGGGGCGCACGGTGAGCGCGAAGCCGAACCACGACGGGTCCGAGCTCGGCGTGGCCTCCGGCAGGACGAGGACGTCCTCCAGCTCGCTCAGGGCCTCGCGCAGGAACGCGTGGTTGGCGCGGCGCGCGGCGACGAACTCGTCGAGGCGCTGCAGCTGCGCGTGGCCGACCGCCGCCTGCATGTCGGTCGCCTTCAAGTTGTAGCCCAAGTGCGAGTACACGTACTTGTGGTCGTAGCCCTCGGGCAGCGTGCCGAAGCGCTGCGAGAAGCGCTTGCCGCAGGTGTTGTCGCAGCCCGGGTCACACCAGCAGTCGCGGCCCCAGTCGCGGACGATCTCGACGATGCGCTTCATGACGCCGCGGTTGGTCAGCACGGCGCCGCCCTCACCCGTGGTGATGTGGTGGGCCGGGTAGAAGGAGAGCGTGGCCAGCTCGCCGAACGAGCCGACCGGCCGGCCGTCGTAGGTGGCGCCCAGCGCGTCGCAGCAGTCCTCGACGAGCAGCAGGTCATGGCGCCGGCACAGGGCGGTCACCGCGCCGAGGTCGAACGGGTTGCCGAGCGTGTGGGCGATCACGACCGCCCGCGTCCGATGCGAGATGGCGGCCTCGAGCTGCGCGGGGTCGATGTTGTAGGTCGGCAGCTGCACGTCGACGAAGACCGGCACGAGGCCGTTCTGCACGAGCGGGTTGACCGTGGTCGGGAAGCCCGCGGCGACGGTGATGACCTCGTCGCCGGGCTTCAGCGCGCGCTCCCCGAGCATCGGCGACATCAGCGCGGTCACCGCCGCCAGGTTGGCCGACGAGCCGGAGTTGACCATCAGCGCGTGGCGCAGCCCGGCGCGGCGGGCCAGCTCGCGCTCGAAGCGCTTGGTCTCGGGGCCGGCAGTCAGCCAGAAGTCGAGGCTCGTGCGGACCAGCTCGACGACCTCCTCGGGCCCGAAGACCTTGCCCGAGACGGGCACGGACGGCTTGGCGGGGTCGAAGGGCGGGCGGGCGTGGTGCTCGGCGGCGTACTCGGCGACGAGCTCGAGGATCTGCGTGGCGGAGGGAGCCATAGGTGAGCAATCGGCGTGGCGCGCGGACGACTTGAGGCGCGGGCGGCGACCTGACACGCGGGTAAAGCGCGTGGACGAGTGTCCGATCACCTGACCGATGACCCCTTCACGCGGCCCCAAGGTCGTGCTGCTGTGCGGCGGCATGGGCACACGCATGCGCGAGGAGACCGAGTACCGGCCCAAGCCGATGGTCGACGTGGGCGGGCAGCCGATGCTCTGGCACATCATGAAGCTCTACGGCACCTATGGCCTGACGGACTTCGTGTGCTGCCTCGGCTACCGCGGGTCGATGATCAAGCAGTACTTCCTCGACTACCACGCGCTGCGCTCCGACCTGACGGTCTCGCTCTCGACGGGCGACGTCGAGTACGCCACGCGCGAGGTCGAGGACTGGAACGTCGCGCTGGTCGACACCGGCGAGCACGCGATGACCGGCGCGCGGGTCAAGCGCGTCGCATCCCACCTCGCCGACGACGACCTCTTCCTCTGCACCTACGGCGACGGCGTCGCGAACATCGACATCGACGCGCTGCTCGCGTTCCATCGCTCCCACGGCCGGCTGGCGACGGTCACCGGCGTGCAGCCGCCGTCGCGCTTCGGCGAGCTCGTGCTCGACGGCAGCGAGGTCCGGCGCTTCGCCGAGAAGCCGACCGGCCAGAGCCTGATCTCCGGTGGCTTCTTCGTGTTCGACCGCGCGGTGCTCGATCGCCTGTCGGCCGAGGACGACTGCGTCCTGGAGCGCGGGCCGCTCGAATCGCTCGCCGCCGACGGCGAGCTGCAGGTCTACCGCCACGACGGCTTCTGGCAGTGCGCCGACACGATGCGCGACGTCGACTACCTTCGCAGCCTCTGGGACCGCGGCGACGCGCCGTGGCGCATGTGGGAGGACCGGCGCGGCCACGCGTCGCCCGTCGCCCCGTCGCCCGGCCGCCGCCAGGGCGACCCGGTCGCGGCGCTGCTCGAGGCCGCCGCCGCACGATGAGCGCCCTCAGCGCCCAGCGCGCCGAGGCGGCCCGCCGCACCGTGCTCGACGCGGCGCTGGCCGCGGGCACGTGCCACATCGGCAGCGCGCTCTCGATCGTCGACGTGCTCGCCGTGCTCTACGCAGACGTGCTGCCGCGCGCGGGCGCCGAGCCCCATCGCTTCCTGCTCTCCAAGGGCCACGCCGCCACCGCGCTCTACGCGACGCTCGCCGCGGCCGGCGTGATGGACGCCGGCGAGGTCGTGGCCGGCTACTGCGCCGACGGCGGGCACCTCGCGGGCCACCCCGAGCGCGGCGTGCCCGGCGTGGAGATGACCGGCGGCTCGCTCGGCCACGGCCCGGCGATCGCCGTCGGCACGGCGCTGGCCGACCGCCACGCGGCCGCCGGCCGCCGCACCTTCTGCCTCGTCGGCGACGGCGAGCTGAACGAGGGTTCGGTGTGGGAGGCGATCGCGCTCGCCGGCCACCTCGGCCTCGGCGACCTCACGCTGGTTGTCGACGCCAACGGCCTGCAGGGCCTCGGGCCGACCGCCGACGTGGTGGACCTCGAACCGCTGCTGCCCAAGTTGTCGTCCTTCGGCTGGGACGCGCGCGAGGTCGGCGGCCACGACCACGACGCGCTCGCGTCCGCGCTGGGCGCCCCCGGGTCCGACCGGCCCGTGGCCGTCGTGGCGCGCACGACCAAGGGCCACGGCATCAGCTTCATGGAGAACGAGCTGATGTGGCACTACAAGTCGCTGAAGGCCGCCGATCGGCCGCGCATCGAGGCCGAGCTCGCGGCACGGGAGGGCGTCGCATGAGGGATGCGTTCTTCGAGGCCCTCGCCGAGCTCGCCCGCCACGACGAGCGCGTGTGGGCGCTCACCGGCGACCTCGGGATCAACCTCTTCGACCCGATCGAGCAGGCCGCGCCCGGCCGCGTGCTGAACGTCGGCATCGCCGAGCAGAACCTGGTCGGCGTCGCGGCCGGCCTGGCCTACGCGGGCCGGCTCCCGTTCGCCTACTCGATCGCGCCCTTCGTGACCTCGCGCCCGCACGACCAGGTGCGCGTCGACGTCGCGATGGCCAACGCGCCGGTCACGCTCGTGGGCGTCGGCGGCGGCCTGGCCTACGGGTACCTCGGGCCGACGCACCACGCGATCGAGGATCTCGGGATCATGCGCGCGCTGCCCAACATGACCGTCCTGGCGCCGGCCGACCCGGCCGAGGTCCGCCGCGCCACCCGCGCCGCCTTCGCCGCCGACGGCCCCGTGTACCTGCGCCTGGGCAAGAACGGCGAGCCCGACGTGCTGCCCGGCGACGCGTCCTTCGTCCTCGGCCGCGCGACGCGGCTGCGCGACGGCGACGACGTCACGCTGGTGTCCACGGGGGCGATCCTGGGGCACGTGGTCGCGGCCGCCGACCTCCTGGCCGCCCGCGGCGTCGCCGCGACCGTGCTGCACTACGGAACGCTCAAGCCCTTCGATGCAGAGGCCGTCGTGGCCGCCGCCGCGCGCACGGGCGCCGTCGTCACGGTCGAGGAGCACTCGATCATCGGTGGCCTGGGCAGCGCGACCGCCGAGGCCCTGGCCGAGGCCGGCGCCGGCGCGCCGGTGCGCCGCGTCGGCGTCCCGGACGCCTTCGTGAGCGCCGTCGGCAGCCAGGAGCACCTGCTCGCCCACCTCGGCCTCGACGCCGACGGCATCGTCGCCACCACGCTCGCGCTGCTGCGCGAGCGCCGCCCGACCCGGAGCTTGAGATGACCGCCGACGCCGTCCGCGCCCGGCGCGTGTTCGCCGACACCGTCCGCCGCGACTTCGCGTTCCTGAAGTCCACCACCTCGGTCGCCGACCTCCACGCCCGCGCCATCGTCCTCCCCGACGAGCTCGGCCTGCTGGTCCCGGTCTGCGCGCTGCACGCCGACGACGCCCGGCTGATCGCCGACCTCGCGCGGTGGCGCGCCGCACACGCAGACGCGTTCCCGACCCAGTTCCCGGTCAGCGAGGAGGGCACGTCCAGCTGGCTGCGCGCCGCCGTCCTCGACGCGCCGGACCGCCTGCTCTTCCTGGTCTGCGACCGCCACGGGCACGCCGTCGGCCACCTCGGCTTCGCGGACGCGCTGTCGGGCGACCGCGCGGTCGAGGTCGACAACGTCGTACGTGGCGAGGCCGTCGACCGGCCGGGCCTGATGGCCGCGGCGCTCGACGCGCTCGTGCGCTGGGGCCGCGAGGTGCTCGGCGCGCAGACGACCCACCTGCGCGTGTTCGAGGACAACGCCCGGGCCGTCGCGTTCTACGAGCGCGCGGGCTTCCGCCGGACCGGCACGATCGAGCTGGTCCGGACCGCGCGCGCCGACGGCGCGATCGCCTACGTGGCCGCCACGGACGGCGCGCTCGCCGACCGCCGCTTCGCGACGATGGTCCACGCGCCGGCGCCGCGCGACGAGGGCACGATCCTCACCGCCGGCCCGTCGATGTCCGGCCGCGAGGCCTCCTACGCGCTCGATGCGGTCCGCCACGGCTGGAACCACCGCTTTGCCGACTACCACGACGAGTTCGCGCGCCGCTTCGCCGAGCACGTCGGCGTCCGCCACGCGCTGCCGACCTCCAGCTGCACCGGCGCGCTGCACCTCGCGCTCGCGGCGATCGGCATCGGTCCCGGCGACGAGGTCATCGTCCCGGACCTGACCTGGGTCGCGACCGCCAACGCGGTCGTCCACTGCGGCGCGACGCCGGTGTTCGCCGACGTCGAGGCCGGCGGCTGGTGCCTGGATCCGCGCGCGTTCGAGGCGGCGATCACGCCCCGCACGAAGGCCGTCATGCCCGTCCACCTCTACGGCCACGTCGCGCGGATGGACGAGATCGCCCGGATCGCCGACGCCCACGGGATCAAGATCGTCGAGGACGCGGCGCCGTCGATCGGCGCCGAGCTCGACGGCCGGCGCACCGGCAGCTTCGGTACGGCGGCCGGCTTCAGCTTCCAGGGCGCCAAGCTCCTGGTCACCGGCGAGGGCGGCATGCTCGTCACCGACGACGACGCGGTGTTCGAGCGCGCGAAGTACCTGTGGGGCCTCGGCCACGAGGGCGACTTCTGGATCGGCGCGACCGGCTTCAAGTACCGCATGTCCAACGTCCAGGCGGCGGTCGGCCTCGGCCAGCTCGAGCGTGCCGACCAGCTGGTCGAGGCCAAGCGCCGCGTCTTCGGCTGGTACGCCGAGGAGCTCGACGGCGTGCCCGGCCTCACGCTCAGCCACGAGGCGGTCGGCCGGAGCATCCACTGGATGACCAGCGTCCTGGTCGACCCGGCCGTGTGCGGCGTCGACCGCGACGGCGTCCGCGCCGCCCTGCGGGCGTCCGACATCGACTCGCGTCCCGTGTTCCCCGCGATCAGCCGCTACCCGATGTGGGCCGCGCGGCAGGAGCCCGGCCCGGTGGCCGACCGCATCGGCGCGACCGGCATCAACCTGCCCAGCGGGGTGAACCTGCGCCGCGACGAGGTCGCGCGCGTCGGCGCGGCGATCCGCCGGAGGCTGGCGAGCGCCGGCGTGACCGCGCGGGGGCAGGCCGCCGGGGTCACGGCATGACCCGCTCCGTGTTCGTCGCGATCCCGGTCAAGAACGGGGCCGACTACCTCGCCGAGGCGATCGAGAGCGTCCTGTCGCAGGACGGCGTCGACCTCACCGTCCGGGTCATCGACAACCGCTCCGACGACGACTCGCTGGAGATCGCGCAGCGCTACGCCGCGCAGGACCCGCGCCTGACCGCCGAGCGCAATCCGGTCGACGTCTTCTACTACGGATCGCTGAACCGCGCGCTGGCCGCCGCGGAGGCGGAGTACTTCGTGCCCTTCGCGCACGACGACGTCATGCAGCCCGGCAACCTGCGCCGCAAGGTGGACGCCCTCGAGGAGACCGGCGCGGGCTTCGCCACCTCGACCTGCATGCAGATCGACGAGCGCGGGGAGTTCCTGCGGTTCGGGCCCGACCACCGCGAGACGCCGTTGCTCACGCCGGCCCCGGACTTCTTTCCGCGGATCGTGCCGACCAACGACGTCGCCTGCCAGTCGGTCGTCGCACGCACCGCTGCGCTGCGCGCGGTCGGCGGCTTCGACGGCCGCTCGTTCTACGCGGGCGACTGGCTGACGTGGATGCGGTTGTCGCTGCGCTGGCCGGTGGTCGCCCTGCCCGAGCCGCTGACGGCGTTCCGTATCCACGAGGCCGCGGGCACGCTGTCCAGCCTGCGCTCCGGCATCGGCGCGCGCGACGTCCCGAGCACCCTGGACCGCGTGTTCTGCGACGAGGCGATGCCCGCGGCGTGGCGCGATGGGCGCGACCGGCTGGTCGCCGCCTCGCATCTGAGCATGGCGCGGGAGTTGACGCACGTGGGGCTGCTCAGGATCGCCGACGGCTGGTCGGCGTACATGGCGACCGGGCGTGCGCTGGCGCTGCTGCCCGCCGACGCCGACCTGCGGCGCGCCTACCTGACGGCGGTTCGCGCCGCCGGCCTGCACGAGCCGGACCTGCCGGCCGACGCCGTCGCGCTCGCGCCCGAATCGGAGGCCGAGGCAGGCGCGCTGGCGGCGACCGTGCGCCAGCTCGGGGTGCTCCTCGGGCGGCTGACCGTCACGGTCGACGCGGAGCGGGTCTCGGAGGCGATGGCGCTGCTGGAGCCGGTGTTCGGCGACGCGGACCTCGACGTCGCGGTGCTGCCGACCGACGATCCGCGGCCGCTGCTGACTGCCGGATGCGTCGCGCTGGCCGGCTGGGGCTCGGCGTTCGCCGTCGTCGCCGAGTCCGCCGGCGTGCCGGTGTTCCCGCATTCCATCCCGGAGCCGTTCGCCGGACCGCCGGACGCCGGCCAGTGGCAGACGGTCGACTCGGCCGCCTGCCTGCCGTAGCCGCCGGCGGGCACCGCATTCCGTCCGCCGGCGGTGAAACGCCTCAATCGCCGGCGCGGCCGGGCGATCACCGGGAGGTGATGTCCCCCGCCTCCCTCCGGGTGCTGGCCCATCGCGGCTTGCTCGATGGCCCAGACCGCGCCCGCGAGAACCGCCTCGACACCCTGCGCGCCGCCGGATCGGCGGGCTTCGGGCTCGAGTTCGACGTGCGCCTCGACGCCGACGGCCGCCTGGTCCTCTCGCACGACCCCGCCGACTGGTCGGCCGACCATGACGCCGAGGCGCTCCTGGCCGACCCGCCTGGGACGGCGCTGCACGCGCTCAACGTGAAGGACCCGGTCGCCGTGGTGCCCGCGCTCGACGTGCTCGAGCGCGCAGGGACCGCTCACCGCTTCTTCCTCTTCGACTTCGAGCTGGCCTGCGAGGACGCCGACGAGGCGGCCGCGCTGGCGTCGGCGGCCCGCGCGCGCGGCGCCGCCGTCGCACGCCGGCTGAGCGACCGCGAGCCGGTGCTCGACGAGCTCGTCGCCGGCGCCGTCGACCACGTCTGGCTCGACGAGCTCGACGATCCCTGGGTCGACGCGGGCGTCGTCGCCCGGTTGATCTCGGCCGGCAAGACGGTGTGGTACGTCTCGCCCGAGCTGCACCGGCCCCAGTCGCCCGCCGATCTGCGGCGACGCTGGTCCGCCGTCTGCGACTGGGGGATCTCCGGCATCTGCACCGACCATCCCATGGCGCTCAGCGCGCAGAAGGAGTCCCGATGATCCAGGCAGTCCTCTTCGACATGGACGGCGTGCTGATCGACGCCGACGAGTGGCACTACCGCGCGCTCAACACGGCGCTTGCCGACGTGCACTTCTCCACCATCACGCGCCAGGAGCACCTGGCGGTCTACAAGGGCCTGCCGACGCGCCGGAAGCTGGCCATGCTGACCGAGCGCAAGGGCCTGCAGCCCGCGCTGCACGACGTCATCGCGGCCCGCAAGCAGGAGCTGAGCGAGGCCATCATCGCCGAGTGCTCGGTCCCGGATCCGGAGAAGCTCGAGATGCTCCGGGCGCTGAGCGCCAGCGGCCTGCGGCTCGTCGTCTGCTCCAACGCCCGCCGCGAGTCGGTGCGCCGCATGCTCACGGGCGCCGGGATGCTGGATCGCATGGAGTTCTTCCTGTCCAACGAGGACGTCGCCGACGCCAAGCCCGCGCCCGAGATCTACGTGACCGCCATGGCGCGCCTCGGCCTCCATCCGTCGGCGTGCGTGATCGTCGAGGACTCCGAGGTCGGGCGGGCCGCGGCCCACGCGTCCGGCGCGGTGGTGTGCGAGGTGGCGGACCCGTCCGAGGTCAACCTCTACCGCGTGCTGGGCACGGTGCGCGAGGCCGAGCGCGTCAACGTCGTCATCCCCGCGGCGGGGCGCGGCTCGCGGTTCGCGGAGGCGGGCTACGTCCATCCCAAGCCGCTCATCGACGTCGAGGGCCGCCCGATGATCGACCGTGTCCTCGACGACCTGCGCGAGGTCGGGCGTCCCATCGTCCTGCTCCAGGAAGAGCACATCCGGCGCTACCGGGCCGACGCGGTCATCGAGCACGCGGCGCCGGATGCGCGCATCGTCCCGGTCTCCGGCATCACCGAGGGCGCGGCGTGCACGGTGCTCCTCGCGGAGGAGCTCATCGACGGGCCGTCCGAGCTGGTGCTCGCCAACTCCGACCAGGTGGTGGACGCCGACGTGGCCGCGTTCGTCGCGCTCATGCGCGAGCAGGGCGCCGACGGCGGCATCATGACCTTCCAGGCCACCGAGTCGAAGTGGAGCTTCGCGAAGGTCGGCAGCGACGGCATCGTCACCGAGGTCGCCGAGAAGCGCCCGATCTCCGACCAGGCGACCGTCGGGATCTACTGGTTCCGCCACGGGTCGGCCTTCGTCCGCTGCGCCCGCCGGATGATCGAGCGCGACGTCCGGGTCAACGGCGAGTTCTACGTCTGCCCCGTGTTCAACGAGCTGATCGCCGAGGGCGGGATCGTCCGCACGTTCGAGATCGACCGCTCCGCCATGCACGGGATCGGCACGCCAGAGGACCTCGACGCCTTCCTCGCGCGCCGTCCGGCGGCCGTGGCGTCGCTCGCCTCGTGAGCGAGCGGCTGCGGCTGGGCGTGCTCCAGGGCGAGCCCTCCGAGGACGACGTGCACGGGCTCCGCGTCACCTACCAGGCTGCGCAGTTCCTGGCGATGCGCGAACACGCTGATGTGCTCTTCGGTGAAGCGGCCTATGCCGCCGTGGACACGCTGGACGCGGTGATCGCGTTCGACGAGAAGCAGCTCACCATGGACATCTCGCCGCGGCTGCCGTCCCGGCTGGCGCCCCTGCTCGTCTACGTCACGCACGACTACTGGCACCGCCCGCTGCACGTGATGCAGTGCCTCGAACGCCACCCGCGCGTCCTGAACGTCGTCCGGCACCACGCCGCCGAGCGCCTCTATCGCTCGCTGATGCCGGCGATCCCCTGCGTGGTCCAGCGCCCCGGCGTCGACACGACGCTCTTCGGCCCGGGTGCGGGTCCGAAGGAGTTCGACGTCCTCCTGTCGGGCACCGAGACCGCCGACTACCCGGTGCGGCAGCGCCTCAACGCGATCGTGCGGGGCCAGGCCGCCGAGCGCGGCTGGAACGTCCTGGATCTGTCGGACCCACAGGCGGGTGCCGACGGCCAGCGCCAGTACGCGCCGTCGCTGGCGGCGGCCAAGGTGTCGCCGACGGGCACGCCGCGAGGGCTGGTCACCGGCGGCAAGCTCATCATGCAGTACGTCGACGGCTCGTCGGGACGCCTCGCCTACGACGACGACCCCTTCTACGGATACGGCAATCCCGAAGTCGTGGTGCGGGACTTCGACCTCGGCGGTGTTCCGTCACCGCGCTACCTCGAGTCGATGGCGTCCAAGACCCTGCTGCTCGGCGACCTGCCGGGCGACGAGCCGTGGTATCGCGACAAGATGGTGACGCTGTCGATGGAGGACGGTGACCAGCAGATCGGCGACACCATCGACTACTGGATCCACGCCGACGCCGAGCGCGAGCGCCTCTGCGATCACGCGTACGCGGAGACGCTCCGCACCGAGACGACGTCGCTCCGCGCGGCCGAGCTCGTGGAGATCATCCATGAGCATCTGTGATCCGATCTCCCCGGAGGCTCTCGCCGCCCAGCCGGTGCTGGCGGGCGCGCTCGAAGCAGTCGTCGCCGGTGGCCGGGACTGGCTCGCGGGTCCGGGCGGCCGGCACGGCTCGCACGCCGCCACGGATTTCGCGGTGAGCCTGTGCCTGGTGGTCGGGCAGGGCGGCGAGCCGTTCGCCGACCGCCTGGCCGAGCTCCGGGCGCTCGGGGGTCCCGACGCGCAGATCGTCGTCGCGGTCGCCGCGAGCGCGGCGGACTGGACGTTGGCCCGCGCGTTGCGCAGTGCGAGCGAGGACTCGCGCGTGGCGGTCTACCGCGGCGCATCCGAGCTGACGCACGACCAGCTGGTGGCGGGGGCGCTGGCGCTGAGCGCTGCGCCGCTCGCGGTGCTCGTCCCCGCCGGCGCGCGGATCGACGTCGCGCTGCTCGAAGTCCTCACCGAGGCACTCGACGCGGCGCCCGCGGCAACGGCCGCCGTGGCGAGCGCGATCGAGCAGCGCCCGGGCACGCCGGCCGTCACGCTGGAGCCGTGGTGCGGCGTCGGCCCGGCCTCCGGGACGACGGCCGCCATCGCGGCGCTCGCGACGCCGCTCGCCGATCTCGTCCGGCACCCCGCGGTCGTCCGGACCGCCGCGCTTGCCGCCGTCTCGCCTGCGTCACTGCGGGACCTGTTCGTTGCGCTCTGCGCGCACGGCGACACGCTGGGCCTGGCGCAGCCGCTGGTCGTGCTCACCGGTGCCGGCGCCGAGGGGCTGGACGACGCGCCGCCGGCGGACGCCGTCACGGCGGCGATCCGGACGGCCGACGTGGTGCGCGAGCAGCTGCCCGAGCGCCGGGCGCTCG
>JAOPZP010000285.1 GCA_025964055.1 Conexibacter sp. | reverse complement strand
TTCCAGTGGGCCTGGGCGTCGGGCTACGCGGCGGCGCACTTCGTATGACATCGACCGCTTCGGTGAGCCACACCCCGCGGCCTCAGGTCAGCACCGCCACCAGCCACGCGCCCGTGGCCACCAGCGTCGCCGCCAGCTCGATGGCGATCGAGAGGCCGATCGCGCGCAGCGCCGCGTGGGTGGCTCGCCAGGCCGGTTCGTGCTGGCCCAGCCGCCGGCGCTCCTGGAGGTACACGCCCAGCGGGAACCCGATGAACAGGCCGACGATCGGGATGAGGAAGAAGCCGACCACGGCGAGCAGCAGGCCGGCCACGATCGACATGCGCGGGACGCCGGCGTCGCGGAGGAGCCGTCCGGGCACAAGCACCTTCACGACCTGCGCGAGCCCGATCGACAGCGTCGCGATGGCCAGCACCACCCATGCGGTCGCCGAGCCGACCGCCAGCGCCCAGACCGCGATCGCCGCCCACGCCAGCAGTGCGCCGGGAAGAACCGGGAGGACGACCCCGACGATGCCCACGGCGATCGCCAGGGCGACGAGGACCAGCCCCGCGTCGCTCATCGCCGTCCCGCCCGCGCCGTGACGCTGCTGGTTGTCCGGTGTCGCACGGTCGTCATCGTCGCGCAGCTTGACGCACTGCGAAGGATGCTTGTCGCGGCGCCGCGCGGCCGTGCAGCCGTCGCCCGTGCGCAGCTCGTCGAGCGTCAGAGTCGACCCAGGTTTCTGCCTTTTGAAAGGCGTCGATCGATGTGATCAGCTGAAAGACGAGCATCCATCAAGGTCCGGAGGGAGAAACGCATGAGCCTGGGCGATCCGGCCACGGACGGTTTCCACGTCTCCTCCGACGTCGGCGGCACGTTCACCGACACGGTCGTCATCGATGCAGCCGGCGTGTTGCGCCGCTACAAGGCCGCAAGCACCCCCGGCAACGTGGCCGGCGGCGTCCTCGCCACGTGCGAGCTGGCCGGCCGAGACCAGGGACTGGAGCTCTCGGATTTCCTGGGGAAGGTCAAGCTCTTCAGCCAGGGGACCACCGTGGCCACCAACGGGCTCCTGCAGCGCCAGGGCGCGACGGTCGGCCTCCTGCACACCGCCGGCTTCGGTGACACCCTGTTCGTCTCGCGCGCGTGGAAGGCGTTCGGGTTGGATGATGCGTCGCTGCGGAACTACCGCCACCTAGTAAAGCCGCGGCCGCTCGTCGAGCGCCGGCTCACGCGCGAGGTGTCCGAGCGCGTTGACTACAAGGGGCGGGTGCTACGGAAGCTCGACGAGGGCGCAGCGCGCACGGCCATCTGCGAGCTGCTTGCCGAAGGGGCCGAGGCATTCGTCGTCTCGCTGCTGTGGTCCTTCAAGCATCCGGAGCACGAGCGGCGGGTCAAGGAGATCGTGCTGGAGCAGGCCCCCGGGGCGTTCGTCACCGCCTCGAGCGAGCTGCTGCCGCGGATCAACGAGTACGAGCGCACGGTGACCGCGACGGTCAACGCCTTTCTGGGCCCCGAGGTCGCCCGCGCCGCAGTCGGGATGCGCAGCGACCTGAGGGACAGCGGCCTGCCCACGTCGCCGCTGTTGATGCTCTCCAACGGCGGCATCGGCGCCGTCGAGCAGGTCGCCCGCGAGCCGGTCAGCATCCTGCTGTCGGGACCGGTCGGTGGCGTCGTCGGCTCGCGGTTCGTCGGCGAGCAGCTCGGCGAGCCCAACGTGATCACGACGGACATGGGTGGGACGAGCTTCGACGTCGGCATGGTCGTCGACGGCCAGCCGCTGATGCAGGCCTCCACCGTGATCGCGAATCAGCCGGTCTCCATTCCGTCGGTGGCGATCGCCACGATCGGCGCCGGCGGAGGGAGCATCGCCCGCGCCGACAAGGGCCTGCTGACGGTCGGGCCCGAGAGTGCCGGAGCGGTCCCCGGGCCCGCCTGTTACGGCGACGGCGGGATGGAGCCGACGGTGACCGACGCCGACGTGGTCCTCGGCCTGATCGACCCCGACAACTTCCTCGGGGGGCGGATCAAGCTCTATCCCGAGCTGGCCGGCAAGGCCATCGGTGAGCGGGTTGCCGAGCCGCTCGGCCTCTCGATCGAGGCCGCGGCGGCGGGGATCAAGCGAATCGTCGACTCGCAGATGGCCGACCTGATTCGCAGCGTGACGATCCACAAGGGCTATGACCCGCGCGAGTTCGTGTTGCTCGCGTTCGGCGGCGCCGGGCCCGTCCACGCTCACGCCTACGGCGCGGAGCTCGGCGTCAAGCGCATGATCATCCCGGTCACGGCGTCGGTGCACTCGGCCTACGGAATCCTGGCCTCCGATCTCGTCATCACCCGCGAGCAGACGCAGTCGTTCTTCACCCCGCCAGGCAGCGAGGGCGCCTCGCAGTACGTCGAAGCCGGCGCGGTCAACGCGATCCTCGATCAGCTCGAGCGCGACGCGCGCGAAACGATCGCCGCGCAGAAGGTGCAGCCGAGTGCGTTCGAGACCAAGGCGTTCGTGGACATGCGCTTCCGCTTCCAGATCCACGAGCTGACGGTCGAGATCCCGGCACGCCCGATGACCGCTGACCGTCTTGACGCGCTGCACGAGCGCTTCATCGAGAACTACGAGCTTCGCTTCGGCGAAGGCTCGGCGTTCACCGCCGCCGGGGTCGAGATGGTGACCTGGCGGGTGGTGGCGACCGGGAAGCTCGACAAGCCGGCCCTCGCCCGCGCCGCCACGAAGAACGGCGCGGGCGTCCACGCACCGAAGCGGCGGCCCGTGCACCTGGCCGGCGAGTGGCACGACGCCGAGATCTACGACGAGTCCGCGCTCACGCTCGACGGCACGTTCTTCGGCCCGGCGATCATCGGGCTTCCCGACACCACGATCGTCGTCGGGATCGACCAGGTCGCGTCCGTAGACGCCAACCGCAACGTCATCATCGACGCGGTCCCGGCCGCGCGGAGGAACGAACGATGAGCCGCACGGAGAAACGCGTCCTCGACCCCGTCAGCTATGAAGTGATCAGTCACCGGTTGCGATCGATCAACGACGAGGGTTCGACCACCATCGTGCACGCGTCCGGGTCGCCGGTGGTCCATGCCACCGACTACAACTTCGCCGTGTATGCGGCCAACGGCGATCTCGCCGTGTCGGGTGTGTTCTACATGCTGCCCGTCTTCACCATGCAGGTGTTCGTCAAGGAGGTGATCAGGCGCTTCGAGGACGACGTGAACCCCGGCGACGTGTTCATCACGAACGATCCGTTCGTCGCCGGAATCCATCAGTCCGACGTCCAGTTCGTCTCGCCGTTCTTCTACGACGGGCAGCTCATCGCCTGGACTGGCTGCATGGCGCACGTGATGGATCTCGGGGGCATGAACCCGGGCTCGTGGTGCCCGACGGCAACGGAGGTCTACCAGGAGGGCACCCGCGTGCCGCTCAACCGGATCGTCGACGGCGGCAAGGTCAACCGTGCGCTGTGGGACACCATCCTCGCCAACTCCCGTATGCCCTCGATGGTGGCCAACGACTTCTCGGCCTTCCTGTCCGCGCACCGAGTCGCGCAGGGCCGGCTGACCGAGACCTGCGAGCAGTACGGGACCGAGGCCGTGCTCGACACGGTCGATCGGACGATCGATCTGACCGAGGACCGAACGCGCGAGTGGCTGCGCGACTTGCCCGACGGCGATTTCCAGACCGCGGGATACATCGACCACGACGGCCACGCCAACAACCTCTACCGCGTCGACTGCACGCTGCGCAAGCGCGACGACGAGATCGTGTTCGACTTCTCCGGCTCGAGCCCGACCATCGCCGGCACCGGCAACGCCTCGCGCTCGGGGACCTACGGCGCCGTCGGCTGCGCCGTCCTTGGCGTGTTCGGGTCGGTGCTGCCCTGGAACGCGGGGCTCATGCGGCCGGTCTCCCTCGAGATCCCACCGGGCACATGCGTGAGCGCCGAGGAGCCGGCCCCGATCTCGGCGGGCTCGGTGTCGGGCGCATGGGTTGCGCTTTCGCTGGCGGCCGGCTGCCTGGCGAAGATGCTCGCGTTCTCGGCGACCTACGAGGACTTCGCCTTCGGCCCGCCCGACGGATCCTGGGTCCTCAGCCAGTTCGGCGGGCTGAACCAGTACGGGGAGCCGTTCGCCACCATGATCATGGACTCGCTGGGCTGGGGAGGACCGGCGTTCCGCCACCGCGACGGCGTGTCGGCCGGTGGCTCGCTGATCGTTCTCGGCGGCGGTTCCAACGACGTCGAGCTCCACGAGAACCACCAGCCGCTGCTCTACCTCTGGCGTCGGGAGGTCAAGGACTCCGGTGGCGCCGGCCGCCATCGCGGCGGCAACGGGATCGAGTTCGCGCTCGCCGTGCACGATTCGGAGGTCGTCACCGCCACCTGCATCGCGCAGGGCGTGGTGGTTCCGACCGGCGTGGGGCTGCTCGGGGGGTACCCCGGCGCCACCTCCCGCTACGAGATCGTCACCGGCGGCGACTGGCAGGCGGAGATGGCGGCCGGCAAGGTGCACGAGACGATGCACGACCTGCCGGGCGAGTACCGCGTCCCACCGGCGAAGGCGACCGTGCCGATGAGCCG
>JAOPZP010000260.1 GCA_025964055.1 Conexibacter sp. | reverse complement strand
CGAGCGCGGAGCCGGCATCGACCGCCGTGATCGTCCCGCGGGCGATCGTCGCCTGGACGATCCAGCCGTAGGCCACGCGATCGGCGTCGTACTCGACGGCGTAGCGGGCGGCGCCCGTGACCTTGTCGCGGCCCTCGATGCGCGCCAGGGGCGTGCCGATCGCCGCGGTCGATGCGAGCTCGCTCATCGGGCCGCTCCTTCGGTTCCCTCGCTCAGCTCGACCAGCGTCCGCACCAGCAGGTTGCGCGCCAGCGGCACCTTGAAGCCGTTGTCGCGCAGCGGTCGCGCGGCCGCGAGCTCCGCGTCGGCGGCGGCGGCGGCGGCGAACGACGCCTCGGTGGCCGGCGCGCCGCGCAGCCGTGCCTCTGCGGCCTCCGCGCGCCACGGCACATGTGCCAGGCCGCCGAAGGCGATGCGGCAGTCGGCGATCGTGCCGTCGGCGGCGACGTCGACGGCCGCGGCGATCGAGACGACCGCGAACGCGTATGACGCGCGGTCCCGGACCTTGCGGTAGTGCGACCGGACGCCCAGCCGCCCGAGCCCCGGCAGCTGCACCGCGGTGATCAGCTCGCCCGGGGCGAGCACGGTGTCGCGCTGCGGCTCGTCGCCGGGCAGGCGGTGCAGCCCCGGCATGGCGATCTCGCGCTCCCCCGTGTCGCCGAGCACGTGCACCGTGGCGCCGAGGGCCACGAGCGCGACGGCCATGTCGGAGGGGTGCGTCGCCACGCACGCCTCGGAGTGCCCGAGGATCGCCAGGTTGCGGTGGTCGCCCTCGCGCGCCGGGCAGCCCGTGCCCGGGTCGCGCTTGTTGCAGGGCTTGGTCACGTCCTGGAAGTAGGCGCAGCGGGTGCGCTGCAGCAGGTTGCCGCCCACCGTCGCGAGGTTGCGCAGCTGCCCGGAGGCGCCGGCCAGCAGCGCCTGCGACAGCACCGGGTAGCTCTCGCGCACGCGCGCGTCGGCGGCCAGCGCGTTGTTGGTCACCGTCGCGCCGATGCGCAGCCCGCCGTCCTCGGTGTCGTCGATCCGGTCGTAGGGCAGGTGCCGCACGTCGACCAGATGCGTCGGCGCCTCCACGCCGAGCTTCATCAGGTCCACCAGGTTGGTCCCGCCGGCGAGGTAGCGCGCTCCCCGCCCATGCTGAGCGAGCGCCGCGCGGGCCGCGCCGGCGTCCCCCGCGCGCTCGTAGGTCAGCGGCCTCATCCGCCGGCCGCCACGTCGCCGATGGCGTCGACGATGTTCACGTAGGCCCCGCAGCGGCAGAGGTTGCCGCTCATGCGCTCGCGGATCTCGTCGGCATCCAGCTCGGTGCCCTCGGCGCGGGCCTCGGCCAGCATCCCGACCGCCGAGCAGATCTGCCCCGGCGTGCAGTAGCCGCACTGGTAGGCGTCGCGCTCCAGGAACGCCTCCTGGACGGGGTGCAATCGCTCGCCGTCGGCGAGGCCCTCGATCGTCAGGATCTCGGCGTCCTGATGGGCCACCGCCAGCGCGAGGCAGCTGTTGACGCGCCGGCCGTCGAGCAGGACGGTGCACGCGCCGCACTGGCCGTGATCGCACCCCTTCTTGGCGCCGGTCAGCCCCAGGTGCTCGCGCAGGACGTCGAGCAGCGTGGTGCGCGGGTCGACCCGGATCCGGTGCCCGGCGCCGTTGACGTGCAGGACCAGGTCGGTGCGCGGGATCTCCGAGACATCGGTCACGGTCGGCGACTACCCAGGCGCGCGCACGGCGACGCGCGGGCGCAGACGTCGACGCGCGCGGCGGACGAGCGGCGGGCGGCCTACCGCCGCCCGCGCCGCACGAGGCCGTGGAAGGGCAGCAGCCTGCGCCCCGCGGTGATCGGGTCCAGCAGGCGCACGATCCGCAGCAGCTCGGACCGCTCGCCCTTGGTGAGGTGGTCGGGCCGGCCGTGCGACTTGCGCACGATCCGGCTCAGCTCGCGGCGATCGCGGGCGTCGAGGCGGCTCCAATGATCGCGGGCGATCACGGCCGCTTCGAGGACGAGCATCCACGGGACGGCCTTGCGACCGGGAAGACGGGGCATCGCGACGAGGCTACCCAGGCTCCGCGCCGCCGACCCAACGATCGAGCAGCAGGCGCGCGATCGCGGTGGGCGGCGGGACCATGAGCCGGTCCGACGGCGCGCCGTCGATCCACGAGGCGTCACCGCCGACCGCCTGCGCCACCTCCTCGCGCGTGAACCACCGCACGTCCTCGAGCTCGCCGTCGGTGGCCTGGGGCGCGGGGTCGCCGCCGGCGTAGGTCGCGTGGAACCCGAGCATCAGCGAGACCGGGAAGGGCCACGGCTGCGAGGCGACGTAGCGCACGTCGCGCACCGTCACGCCGGACTCCTCGAGCACCTCGCGCGCGACGGCGTCCTCCAGCCGCTCGCCCGGCTCGACGAAGCCCGCCAACGCGCTGTAGCGCCCCGCCGGCCAGCTCGCCTGGCGACCCAGGAGCACCCGGTCGCCGTCGCTGACGAGCATGATCACGACCGGGTCGGTCCGCGGATGGTGCTGATGGCCGTTGTCGCAGACGAGCACGTGGCCGCCGTCGCGCGGGCGCGTCGGCGTGCCGCAGCGCCCGCAGAACCGGTTGGCGCGCGCCCAGTTGGCCAGCGCGGACGCGTAGGAGACGACGCCGAGCTGCTCGGAGCCCAGCCTGACCGCCAGGTCGCGCAGGCCGGTGAGCTCCACGCCGTCGCGCTCGACGGCGAAGACCGGGCCGTCGGGGCCGACCCCGAGGAACTGCGGATCGGCGTCGGAGTCCAGCAGCGCCAGCGGCTCCGGATGCGCGCCGTCGCGGCCGACCACGATGGCGCGCGCCTGCGGGTCCCGGCGCGCGGCGTCGAGCCAGTCGGCGTCGGTCCGCCGGTAGGCCGCGCGGTCCAGCGCGCCGCCGGCGAAGGCGATGGGGTCGTCGGCGGAAGGCGTCGCGGAGCTAGGCCGACTCGGCCGCGGCGGGGGCGGAGCCGTCGTCGTCGACGGCCTCGGTGACGAGCGTGGGCGTGATGCCCTTCTCGATGGTCTCCTTCGTCACGACGCACTTCTTGACGTCGCGGCGGGAGGGCAGCTCGAACTGCACGTCGAGCAGCGTCTCCTCGATGATCGAGCGCAGGCCACGCGCGCCGGTCTCGCGCTCCAGCGCGAGCCCCGCGACCGAGACGAGCGCCTCGTCGGAGAACACCAGCTCGATGCCGTCGAACTGGAAGAAGCGCTGGAACTGCTTGACGAGCGCGTTGCGCGGCTCGGTCAGGATCGTGATGAGGTCCGCCTGCGAGAGCTGGTGCACCGCGCTCATGACCGGCAGGCGACCGATGAACTCCGGGATCAGCCCGTAGTTGACGAGGTCCTCGGGCAGGCAGTCCTGGAAGACCTCGCCCTTGTCGCGGTCGGCGCGGGCGGAGATCTCGGCGCCGAAGCCGACGCCCTTGTGCCCGATGCGGCGCTCGATGACCTGGTCGAGGTTGGCGAACGCGCCGCCGCAGATGAACAGGATGTTCGTCGTGTCGATCGACAGGAACTCCTGGTGCGGGTGCTTGCGGCCGCCCTGGGGCGGGACCGAGGCGGTCGTGCCCTCGAGGATCTTCAGCAGCGCCTGCTGGACGCCCTCGCCGGACACGTCGCGCGTGATCGACGGGTTGTCGGCCTTGCGGGCGATCTTGTCGACCTCGTCGATGTAGATGATGCCCGTCTCGGCCTTCTTGACGTCGTAGTCGGCGGCCTGGATGAGCTTCAGCAGGATGTTCTCGACGTCCTCGCCGACGTAGCCGGCCTCGGT
>JAOPZP010000252.1 GCA_025964055.1 Conexibacter sp. | reverse complement strand
GCGCAGCGTCGCCGCGTCGGGCGCGCCGGCGGGCCCCTCGCCGGCGCGGAAGCGCTCCAGCACGGCGTCGGCGAGCGCGTCGACGTGCTCGCGCAGCAGCTCGCCGAGGTCGATCGCGCCGCCCTTCGGCGCCTGCGGCTCGTCGGCGCTGGGCATCGTGGGAAACCTACAACCGGCGACGAGCCGACCTGCGCATGCAGGAGAACGGCGCGCGGCGGAGTACTGTCCGCCTTGCATGGTCCGCGTCCTGCATTGCGACGATTCCGCTGCGTTCCGGGCGCTTCTGCGCGCGGAGCTGGAGGACGACGCCGACATCGAGCTCGTCGGCGAGGCGCCCGACGTCGACGCCGCGATCACGGTCGCCGGCCAGATGCGCCCCGACATCGTCCTGCTCGACCTGCTCGACGTCGAACGCGACGCCGTCGAGGAGCTGCGCACCGTGGCGCCCGGCGTGCAGGTCGTCGTGCTGAGCGGACATCCCCGCGAGTACGGCGAGGGCCGCCGCGCGGGCGCCGCCGCCTACGTGGAGAAGGACGCGCCGATCGCCGAGCTGCGCGCGACGGTGCTGCGGGTCGCCGGCGGGTAGGCCGGCCGCCCATGGCTCAGCGGCCGCCCCTCGACGACTACCTCGCCAAGCGCGACTTCTCCGACACGCCCGAGCCCGCGGGCGCCGGCGACGACGCTGCGCAGACGCGCGGCAACCGCTTCGTCATCCAGGAGCACAGCGCCACGCGCCTGCACTGGGACCTGCGCCTCGAGCACGACGGGGCGCTGGCCTCGTGGGCGATCCCCAACGGGCTGCCGTGGGCGCAGAAGGACAACCGCAAGGCGGTCCACACCGAGGACCACCCGCTCGAGTACCTCGAGTTCCACGGGGAGATCCCCAAGGGCAACTACGGCGCGGGCACCATGACGATCTGGGACCGCGGCACCTACGACGTCCTGAAGTGGGAGCCCAAGAAGGTCGAGGTCGAGCTGCACGGCGAGCGCGTCACCGGCCGGTACGCGCTCTTCCAGACGGGGCCGGATCCCAAGGACTGGATGATCCACCGCATGGGCGAGCCGGCCGACGACGGCTGGGTGCTCGGCCACGAGCCGATGCCCGACCAGCTGGTCCCGATGCTCGCGCGCCCCGGCACGGTGCCCGACAAGGACGAGGGCTGGGCCTACGAGATCAAGTGGGACGGCGTGCGCGCCGTCTGCTTCAGCGAGCCCGGGCGCATGCGCTTCGTCACGCGCAACGGCAACGACGTCACGGCCCGCTATCCCGAGCTGGTGCGCCTGAACCGGGCGCTGTCGATGCACCGCGCGATCCTCGACGGCGAGGTCGTCGCCTTCGACGCCGAGGGCCGGCCGTCGTTCGGCGCGCTGCAGGGGCGGATGCACCTCACGCGCGAGGGACAGGTCAAGCGCCTGGCCAAGGAGGCGCCGGTCACGTACATCGCGTTCGACCTGGTGTGGTTGGACGGCCGCTCGCTGATGGACCGGCCGTACGCCGAGCGCCGCGCGCTGCTGCGCGAGCTGCTGGCCGACGGCGAGCGCTGGCAGGTTCCCGACCACGTCGTCGGCGGCGGCGCGCAGCTGCTGGCCGCGACCCGCGAGCAGGGCCTGGAGGGGATCGTCGCCAAGCGGCTGGACTCGCCCTACGAGCCCGGCCGGCGCACCGGTCACTGGCTGAAGATCAAGAACACCAACCGCCAGGAGCTGGTTGTCGGCGGCTGGCTGCCGGGGGAGGGGCGCAGGCGCGACCGCATCGGCGCGCTGCTGGTCGGCGTGCACGAGCCGGGCGGCGACGGCGACGGCGACGGCGACGCTGACGGGACGCTGCGCTTCGCGGGGCGGGTCGGCACGGGCTTCACCGAGGACGAGCTCGACCGTCTCGCGCTGCTGCTCGCCCCGCTGGAGCAGGACGCCTCGCCGTTCGACGTCGTCCCGCGCGGCGTGAAGATCCCCCGCGAGGCGATCTGGGTGCAGCCGCGCCTGGTCGTCGAGGTCGAGTTCGTCGAGTGGACGCGCGACGGCATCCTGCGCGCGCCGTCCTACAAGGGGCTGCGCGACGACAAGCCGGCGGGGCTGGTCGTCGCCGAGGAGCGGGTGGGTGGGTCCGCGTCGGCGGTGCGCGCCCACGTCGGCGGGCGCGAGCTGCGGCTGACCAACCTCGACAAGCCGCTGTGGCCGTCTGGCCACACGAAGGGCGACCTGATCCGCTACCTGGTGGAGATCGCGCCGGTGCTGCTGCCGCACCTCGAGCACCGGCCGCTGACGCTCAAGCGCTACCCGAACGGCACGACCGAGGCCTACTTCTACGAGAAGCAGGCGCCCAAGCACCGGCCGGCCTGGGTCCAGACCACGCCGGTGCGGCTCGAGAAGGGCAAGGTGATTGACTACGTGCTGGCCCACGACGTCGCGACGCTGGCCTGGCTGGGCAACCTCGCCGACCTCGAGCTGCACACGCCGATGCACCGCGTCCGCGAGGAGGACCGGACGCTCACCGGCCCGACGATGGTCGCCTTCGACCTCGATCCCGGCCCGCCCGCCGGGCTGCTGGAGTGCCTGCAGGTCGCGGTCGTGCTGGAGGGGATGTTCTCGCACCTGGGCCTGCGCTCGTTCCCGAAGGTGTCGGGCTCCAAGGGGCTGCAGGTGTACGTGCCGCTCAACACGCCCGACCTGAC
>JAOPZP010000245.1 GCA_025964055.1 Conexibacter sp. | reverse complement strand
CGCGGAGCCGACCTCCCCGCGGGCACCGCCGCGGTCCACCCGCAGCAGCGTCCGGCCCCGGGTGCGGACGCGGATCTTCTCCGGCGTCGCGCCGTCCAGCCCCAGGTCGACCACCGTGACGCCACAGTGCTGCAGCGCGGCGGCGAGGTCGGCGCCCGCGGCATCGGCGGCCAGCGCCGTCACCAGCCGCACGTCGTGACCGCCCGCCGCGCTCAGCGCGGCCGCCAGGCCGGCGCCGCCCGGGCGGACGCTGGTGTGGTCGTGCTCGACGACGGGCACCGGCGCGTCGGGCGCCAGCCGGTGCACCGCGCCCTCGACGTCGCGGTCCAGCAGGGCGTCGCCGATGATCGTCAGCCGGACGCTCACCCGTGCACCCGGGCCCGCGAGGTCACCGTCAGCGGCTGCGGCCGCCGCTCGCCGCACAGCGCCTCGTCGACCGCCGCGCACAGCACGTGGATCGCCACGAGGTGCAGCTCCTGCACCGTGCAGGAGCGCTCCGCGGCGAAGCTCAGCACCTCGTCGCACAGCTCGGCCAGCGGGTTGGGCGAGGCGCCGGTCAGGCCCCACACGGTCAGCCCGCAGTCGTGCGCGGCGCGGGCCGCCGCCAGCACGTTGGGCGAGCGGCCCGACGTGCTGAGCACGAACAGCACGTCGCCCGGGCGCCCGTGGGCGTGGACCTGGCGCGCGAAGGCCTCCTCGATGCCGAAGTCGTTGGCGATCGCCGTCAGGCTGGACGTGTCGCCGTGCAGGCAGATCGCGCTCAGCGCGGTGCGGTCGCCCTCGAAGCGCCCGACCAGCTCGGCGGTCAGGTGCTGGGCCTCGGCGGCGCTGCCGCCGTTGCCGACGGCCAGCAGGCGCGAGCCCTGGTCGAGCCGTCTGGCCAGGCGCGTGCCCCAGTCCTGGGCGCGCGCCAGGTCGCCGGCGCCGGCGGCGGCGTCCAGCGCGGCGTGGAGCTGCTGGACGTGCGACGTGGCGTCGGCGCGGCGCACGAAGCGACCGGCGCGGCGGCGCGGGGCGACGAGCGCCTCGTAGACGTCGAGCGTCGCGACCGCGACCCGGTCCCAGTCGTAGAGCTGGTGCGTGCGGCGCACGCCGGCGCGGCCCTGCTCGGCCCGGGTGGCCGGATCGGCGAGCAGCTCGCGCAGGACGCCGGCCAGCCGGTCGGGGTCGCGCGGCGGGACGTGGCGGCCGGTCACGCCGTCGACCACCGTGTCGATCAGGCCGCCGACCGCGCTCGCGATCACCGGCGTGCCGCAGGCCATGGCCTCCAGCGGCGTGATCCCGAACGGCTCGTACCAGGGGACGGTGACCAGCGCGTCGGCCGAGCGCAGCAGGGCCGGGAGGTCGTCGCGGTCGACGCGCCCGCGCAGGTCGAGCCGGTCCGCGACGCCGTGGCGCTGCGCGAGCGCCTGCAGCCGCTCCGCCTCGGGGTCGTCGCCCAGGGCCTCGCGCGGCGGCCCGCCGGCGACGACCAGCTCGCAGCCGGGGACCTGCTCCAGCGCGCTGATGATGTTCCCGATGCCCTTGCGCTCCACGAGGCGTCCCGCGTAGACGACGCGATGGCCGGCGCCTCGCGGGTCGGTGGGCCCGGTGGGGCGGAAGTGGTCGAGGTCGACACCGCAGGGGACGACGTGCACGCGGCCGCGGTCGGCGCCCAGGCGCATGAGCTCGAAGGCCTCGTCGGTGCAGGTCGCGACGATGCGGTCGGCGTCACCGACGATGTCGCGCTCCACGTCGAGGCGCTCCGGCGGGCTGGTGTCCGAGTTGCCCTGGTAGCGGCGCTTGACGATCCCGAGCGCATGGAATGTGTGCACCACTGGGATGTCCAGCGCGCGCGCGGCACGCAGGGCAGCCAGGCCCGACATCCAGAAGTGGCTGTGCACGACGTCGGGTCGCTCGCGGCGCCAGACGCGCTCGAGCTCGGCCGCGAAGGCGTCCATGTGCGGCAGCAGCGTGTCCTTGGAGACGCTGCGGGGCGGTCCGGCATCGACGTGGTCGACCTCGACGCCCGAGCACAGCGCCACCCGCCGCGGGAGGTCGGGGTCGTCGCGCCGCGTGTGGACGACCACGTGCGCGCCGCGGCGCGCCAGGCCGCGGGCCAGCGCGGCGACGTGGACGTTCTGCCCGCCGGCGTCGACCCCGCCGAGCACGGCGAGCGGGCTAGCGTGCTCCGACACGAGCGCGATGCGCATGGGCGGTCACCTCCTCCAGCAGCTGGTCCCAGTCGGCGAGGAAGCGGGCGACGCCGAACCGCTCCAGGGCATGGGCGCGCGCCGCGTCGCCCATGGCGCGGGCGCGCGCGGGGTCCGCGAGAAGGTCGCGCGCGGCGCGGGCGAGGACGTCGACCCGCGTGGACACCACGCCGGCCTGCGGCGGCACGGCGTCCACCGCCTCGGTGGTCGCCAGCGCGACGACGGGCATTCCCAAGGTCATGGCCTCGATCAGCGAGAGGCCGAGCGAGGTCCAGCGGATGGGGTGGACGTAGCAGCGGCGGCGGGCCAGCTCGGAGTGCAGCTGCTCCTGCGGCAGGTCCTCGATGCCGCCCAGCGCGGCGGCGTCCATCCCGAAGAGGTCGAGCGGGACGCCGAGGTACGTGAAGCGCTCCAGCAGGTCGGTCCCGGTCACACGCCCGCGGCGGCGTGCCTCGTTGACGACGACCGCGGCCCGATCGAGCTCGCCGGTGTAGCGGTGGCCGGGGTCGAGGATCCCATGCTCGACGACGCGCGTCGGCGTGGCGCCGCAATCCCAGAACAGCTCGTTGAAGTGCGTGACGTGGCAGACGAGCAGGTCGTCGCGGTCGGCGGCCGGGTGGACCATGTCGTTGATCGCGCCCTGCGGCGCGTTGTGCTCCAGGTAGACGGCGGGCAGGT
>JAOPZP010000481.1 GCA_025964055.1 Conexibacter sp. | reverse complement strand
GACACGGCGCAGATCGTCATCCCGCCCGGGCCCCGCCTCGGCGGCGTTGTCATCGAGGCCGACCATCTGAAGAAGGGCTTCGGCGATCGCCTGCTCATCGACGACCTCTCCTTCAAGCTGCCGCCCGGCGGCATCGTCGGCGTGATCGGGGCCAACGGCGCGGGCAAGACCACGTTGTTCAAGATGATCGCCGGCCGCGAGGAGCCCGACGCGGGCACCCTGCGCATCGGCGACACGGTGCAGATCTCCTACGTCGACCAGAGCCGCGACGCGCTGGACGACCAGAAGTCGGTCTGGGAGGAGATCTCCGGCGGGCTGGAGCAGATCAAGGTCGGCGAGCGGGTCATGAACTCGCGCGCCTACACGTCGGGCTTCAACTTCAAGAAGGCCGACCAGCAGAAGAAGATCAAGATGCTGTCGGGCGGCGAGCGCAACCGCGTGCACCTCGCCAAGCTGCTGCGCACCGGCGGCAACCTGCTGCTGCTCGACGAGCCGACCAACGACCTGGACACCGACACGCTGCGCGCGCTCGAAGAGGCGCTGCTCAACTACGCGGGCTGCGCGGTGGTCATCTCCCACGATCGCTGGTTCCTGGATCGCGTCGCGACCCATGTCCTGGCGTTCGAGGGCGACTCGCAGGGCACGTGGTTCGAGGGCAACTTCGAGGCCTACGAGGAGTGGCGGCACGCGACGCTCGGCGACGAGGCCGACCGTCCGAACCGCATCACCTACAAGAAGCTGACGCGGACCTAGGCCCACCGCTCGGATGCAGCGGGCACGTCCTACCGTGTCCGCTATGGCCGCCGACCTCACGATCACCGAGTTCACCGACCCGGGCTGCCCGTTCGGCTTCAGCGCCGAGCCGTCCCGGCTGCGGCTCAGCTGGTTCTACGGCGAGCGCCTGGACTGGCGCGTGCGGATGGTGGGGTTGTCGGAGTCTCCGCAGGAGGCGCTGGACAAGGGCTTCACGCCCGAGGTGCAGTCGGGGGCGTTCGCGAGGATCGCCACCGATCACGGCATGCCGATCGACACGCGCCAGCGCCCACGCATGGCCGCGACGCTGCCGGCCTGCCGCGCGGTCGTCGCCGCCCGGCTGCACGCGCCGCGGCAGATGCGCGCGCTGCTGCGCGCGCTGCGCGTACGCCACTTCGGCGGCGAGCTGCTCGACGCCCCGGAGACGATCGACGGCGCGGCCACCGACGCCGGCATCGACCCGGCCGCGCTGGCGCAGTGGACCGCGGGCGACGACGTGCAGTCGGCGCTGGACGAGGACCTGGCCGCCGCCCGCGAGCCGTCGCCGGCCGCCCGCGTGCTCGACGACCGGCTGGCCGACTGGCCCGGCGGGCGCCGCTACACCTGCCCGTCGTACGAGCTGGTGAGGGCCGGCGACGGCGTGCAGGTGTCGGCGCCGGGCTTCCAGCCGTTCGCGGTCTACGACGTCGCGACCGCCAACCTCCTGCCCGGCGTCGAGCGCCGGCCGGATCCGGAGTCCGTCACCGAGGTCCTGGAGTGGGCCGGCACGCCGCTGGCGACCAAGGAGGTCGCGGTCGTGTGCGGCATCTCGGTCGACCAGGCGCGGGAGCGGCTCGGCCGCGTCGCGGTGGAGCGCCCGGTGGGCGACGACGGCTACTGGGCGCTGCGCGACTAGCGGGTCGCGACGCCGAGCGCGTCGAGCGCGGCGGGCAGCTCGCCCATGTGGGCGCAGACCGCGTCGGCGCGCTGCAGCTCGGCGGCGCGGAACGGGCCGGTGGCGACGGCGATGACCGCGACGCCGTCGGCGTGCGCGCAGGCGATGTCGCGGGGCGTGTCGCCGATGACGACCGTCTCGGCGCGCGGGTAGGGCGCTCCCCCGACGCCCGCACGGGCGCGCGCGAGGGACGGCAGCTGGGTGCGATCCTCGTTGTCTGAGCCGTATGCCCCCTGGCCCTTGGCGAAGTGGTGCCCGATGCCGGCGCGATCGACCTTCAGCCGCGCGACCGGCTCGAGGTTCCCGGTCACGAGCGCCAGCCGGCAGCCGTCGCGCGCGGCGAGCGCGTCCAGGACCTTCGGCACCAGCGGCGCGAGGTGGTCGGAGAAGTCGGCCGGGCAGCGCTTGGCGTACTCGAGGGCCGTCGCGGCACGCACGTCGCCGGCGCGGTCGTCGATCCGCTCGGCCGAGACGCCTGCGCGCGTCAGGATCGTGCGCGCGATCGCCAGGTCCGTGCGCCCCGCCGCCTCGACCCGGCCGGCCGGGATCTCGATGCCGTGCACCCGGCGCAGAGCCGCGTACAGCGCCTCGGCGTGCTCCCGCGAGGCCTTGAGCAGC
Source organism: Conexibacter sp. (assembly GCA_025964055.1). GTDB lineage: Bacteria > Actinomycetota > Thermoleophilia > Solirubrobacterales > Solirubrobacteraceae > Baekduia. The sequence goes on along the minus strand of JAOPZP010000481.1, from coordinate 2,945 downwards.
AGCGTGCCGTCGATGTCGAAGAGCAGGAGCACGAATGAGAACGTAGACCATGTCGCAGGGCGAACCAAACCCCTCGGACCGCGGCCGGGCTTCGGCGCGACCCGCCCGCGCTAGCGGGCGAAGCTCACGTCGGCGGTCAGCCGGTGCGCGAAGGCCGCGGCGAGCCGGGCGGCGTTGGCGACGTCGTCGAGCTGGACCATCTCCACCGGCGAGTGCATGTAGCGCAGCGGCAGGCCGATGAGCCCGGTCGGCACGCCGCCGCGGCTGAGGTGGATGGCGTCGGCGTCGGTGCCGGTGAAGCGCGCCGAGGCCGACAGCGTGAACGGGATCGACTCCGCCTCGGCCGCCTCGTGCAGCAGCTCGAAGACGTGCGGGTGCATCGTGGAGCCCCGCTCGATCACCGGGCCCGAGCCGAAGGGATGCGTGCCGTTCTCGCGCTCGTCGATGCCGGGCGCGTCGGTGGCGTGGGTGACGTCGACGACGAGCGCGACGTCGGGGCGCAGCTCGTAGGCGGTCGTGCGCGCTCCCGCGAAGGTGATCTCCTCCTGCACGGCGGCGACGGCGACGACGTCGCCGAGCGCGCCGCCGGCCTCGGCGACCAGGCGCGCCGCCTCGTAGGCGACGTAGCACCCCAGGCGGTTGTCCATGGCGCGCGAGACGACGCGGTCGTTGGGCAGCTCGACGGGGTCGCCGGCGATGACCGCGACGTCGCCGATGCGGACGAGGGTCTTGGCCTCGTCGCCGTCCTTGGCGCCGATGTCGATGTGCAGGTCCTTCATCTCGGCGGCGCGCTTGCGCTCGTCCTCCTTGAGCAGGTGGATGGGCTTCTTGCCCACCACGCCCTGCAGGAGGCCGTCGCGCGTGGTGAGCTCGACGCGCTGGCCGACCAGGATCACCGGGTCCCAGCCGCCGACGCCGATGAAGCTCAAGAACCCCTTGTCGTCGATGTGGGTGACGATCAGGCCGATCTCGTCGATGTGTCCGATGATCGCCACGGTCGGGCCGTCGCCGGTGCCCTTCACGCGGGCGGTGACGCTGCCCATCACGTCGGTCGCGACGTCGGCGAACGGCGCGCACGCCTCCGCGAAGGCGCGCGCCGGGGCGCCTTCGTAGCCCGACGGGCCGGTCGCGGTGAGCAGGCTGCGCAGGACGTCGGGAAGCGGCATGGAGGGGGCAGGCTACTGCCCAGCGCCCCCGGCCCCGAAGCGACCGCGGCACCCCGGGTGGTCCCGGGGTTAGTCTCGTTCGTGCAGAACCTGCGTCACCTCTCCGCCCCGACGACGTTGCAGAGGTGCGGGGAGCCGTATCGACAGCCCCCGAACCGCCCGTCACAGTGGACGGGCCTGCCCATGATCCGCGTCCTCGTCGTCGACGACCACCCCGTGCTGCGAGCCGGTCTCGAGGCTGTGCTGCGCTCCGAGCCGGGCTTCCGCTGCGTCGGCGCGGCCGAGGACGGCGACGCGATGTGGCGCCTGCTCAGACGAACGCGACCCGACGTGGTCATCCTCGACCACCGCCTCGGGTCCGAGGACGGCATCGAGCTCTGCCGCGCGCTGCGCAGCGAGCCGGTCCCGCCCGCGATCCTGCTCTACACCGCCGATCCGGGCAGCGCCCTGGAACGCGAGGCCCTGGCCGCCGGCGCCTCCGGCCTGGTCGACAAGGCGGTCGACGTGGACGTCCTCTTCGACGCGATCCGCGTCGCGGGCCGACGCCCCGGGTCGTCCGACGCGGCGGTGGCGTAGGGCGCGGAGGGGCCCCCGGCGGACGGATGGCGCCGGCTCCGCACGCTCTGCCGGGGTGGGCCTGTCTGACGCGGTGCGACCGCGCTGCACGGGCCCACCGGACGTAGGAGCGCGAGCCTTCGCTCACCTGGGCCCGGTCGGCGCGCCGTGGCCGCGGTATACGGACCCACCCGCGATGCCCAGCGTTGCGGCAGCGGCCGTCCGGCGCAGAGACAGGACCCGGCGAAGCTCCGCTGCGACCGACGCGGGTTCGTCGTGCAGGCGGCGCCAGGTGTAGCGGAGGGTCTGGAAGTCCTGCGCGGCGAGAACGCTGTCGCGCCGCCGGTCGTTCTGGAAGCTCCTTGCCGTCGCGTGCACCCGCCGGCCGTCGAGCTCGACGATGAGCCGCTCGGCGGGGAAGAGCGCGTCCGCTTCGTAGAGCCGATCTCCACCGTCGACGTGCACGCCGAGGCGCGGAGCTGGAAGGCCGTGGTCGACGCAGAGCGCGAGGAAGGCGGCCGCGATGGCGCTGTTGGCAGGATCGGGAGCACTGACCCCGAGCGCCGCCCGCAGCGCTCGCGTCCCCCGCCGTCCGGGGTTGCGCTCGATCGTCGCGATCACCGCGTCGACATCAAGCAATCCGGCTACCTCCGCTTCGTGCACCGCGCGCTGGAGCACCCGTGAAGCAACACACCCGGCGAGGTCGACCAGGGTGCGCCCGACCGTCGTGATCGGGATGCCGCGCAGCTCGGTGACATCTTCGGGCGCAAGCCGGCGCGTCCGACGCAAGTCAATCGTCTTGGGACACCCCACGCGGCCGCCGCTACGGCCGGGCGCCACGACGTCGAACCGACGCCCGTCGCCGCCCAGCAGCCCCCATGCCACCGACGCGCTGCGTCGGGCGAGCGCCGCTCCCTTCCCGCACGAGAGCACGGCACCGAGCCGCATGCCGTCTACGGAGACCCGTGGATGTCCAACGGCGTAGACACCAGGGAAGAGCCGGTGCAGGCGACCGGCCTGCGCGCGCTCCTGTGCTGCTCGCGCGCTCAGCCCCAACTCACAGATCTGCCACAGAGCCGCAACGCCCTCCTGCGTCGTCGCGAGCTCGGCCAGCGCCGCGTCGATGCCGAGCAAGTGGTCGGTTGTCTTCGGAGTCAGATGGTCATGTGTGTCCACCCCACGATCGTGCCTGCGCCAGCGACACATAGGACCCTGACAACGCAA
>JAOPZP010000232.1 GCA_025964055.1 Conexibacter sp. | reverse complement strand
CGTGGCGCCAGCCGCCGCCGGGACCGCCGCCGACGCCCGGACCGCCGAGCACGCGACCCGCCCTGGCCCGCTCGGCCTTGATCGCGTCGGCCTGCGCCTGCGTGATCGTGCCGTCCTTGACGGACTGGTCGAGCTGGGCGTCCTCGGCCGCGCCCAGCGCCGTGCGCAGGGCCTCCGGCGTGACGTTCAGCCGCTTGGCCGCGTCGTCCAGGACCGACTGCTCGGTCTTCTTGGCGTCGTCGCCGCTGCTCGCGGCGATCGCGCCTCCGGCTCCGGCGCCCGCGGCCAGGACGGCGGCGGACACGATCATGTAGCGCTTGACCCTCATGGCTGCGCAGCATGGCTGAGGATCCTGAGGCGAAGCTGAGAGCGGGCTGAGAGACCTACCCGAACGTGAACGCGTACGCCGACGTCCCCGGCGTGAAGCGCAGGCCCAGGCGGTGGCGGCCGTCGCGGGGCAGCGTGACGAGCGTGTAGAGGCGCTGGCCGTCCACGGTGATCGAGCGGGAGGGGTGGCCGTCGAGGGCGACGTCGACGTGGCCGCGGCGGCCGCCGGGGGGCGGGCTGAGCACGAGGTAGACGAACCGCGCCTGGACGGTGGCCGACAGCGTCGCGACGTTCACCGCCGTGGCCGCCTCGTCGCCGATGCTCCAGGTCCCGCCGAGCGCGAACGCGTTGAGCGGCAGGGCGCCGGACGGCGGCCGGTAGGCCTGGGTCCCCTTGGTGGGCGGCGTCCCCACGAAGCCCTGGGCGCGCGCGACGCCGACGTAGGTCTCGGGCGTCGTGCTCGCGCTCACCGGCGTGGTGGCGCGGGGCTGCGCGTGCGCCGCGGTCACCGCGGCGCCGCGCTCGGCCAGCAGCGCCCGGATCGCGCGCTCCGAGCCGGCGTAGTCGCCCTCGCCGAAGTGGCTGTTGCGCACGCGCCCGCGGGCGTCGATCAGGTATTCGGCCGGCCAGTACTGGTTGCCCCAGGCGTTCCAGGTCGCCAGGTCGTTGTCCTGCACCACGGGGTAGTTGATGCTGTTGGCCGTGATCGCCCGGCCGACGTTCCCGGCGTCGTGCTCGAAGCCGAACTCGGGTGCGTGGACGCCGACGATGGTCAGGCCCTGCGCGCGGTAGCGGCGGTCCCACGCCTCCAGGTAGGGCAGCGTGCGCAGGCAGTTGATGCACGTGTAGGTCCAGAAGTCGACGAGCACGACCCGGCCGCGCAGCGCCTTGAGCGACAGCGGCCGGCCGCCCGGCGTGTTGAACCAGCGCTGCGTGCCGGTGAACTCCGGCGCCGCGCCGAGGTCCGGGAGGTCGGCCTTGGGACCGGCGGTGACGGCGGCGGCCGCGAACTTCGCCTTGCCGCGGAGGCGGTCCAGGCGGTGCTGCACGGCGCCGGAGCGCTCCAGGCCGCCCGTCAGCGTGAGCGCCGAGGTGTGGCGCGCGAGCGCGGTCTCGAAGCGCAGGTCCAGGTTGGCGGCGAAGACGATCGCGGTGACGATCATCACCGCGCCGAGCACGCGCTGGACACGCAGCGCGCCGGCGCGGCGCAGCGGCTCCATCACCCGGCGCCCGCCGAGCGCGATCCCCAGCAGGACGATCGCCGAGCCCGCGACGTAGGCGATGGCGATCGCGACCGTGCGCCCGGTCGCCGCCGAGATCGAGATGACCGCCGCCAGGACCGGTCCGGCGCACGGCGCGTAGACGAACCCCAGCGCGCCGCCGACGATCAGGCCGGAGCCGAACCCGTCGCCCAGGCGGCGCGGGCCGAGCCGGCTGAGGCCCGCGAGCGGGCGCTCCAGCCGCATGGCCAGTGGCGGTGCCAGCGCGACGACGCCCGCGACGAGCAGCACCGCGATCCCGACGTGGCGCAGGCCGGTGTCGCCGAGGCCGACGTGCCGCAGGAGCTCTCCGCCGCCGACGATCGAGACCGCGAAGGTCACCGACAGGCCCGCCACGACGCCGATCGGACGCCGCCGGCCGCCCGCCGCGCCGGCCGACAGGAGCGCGGGCAGGACCGGCAGGGCGCACGGGCTCAGCGCGGTGCCGGCGCCCACGACGGCGCTCAGGAGGATGAGGATCAGCACGGTTCGGGCATCGTCGACGAGCGCCATGTAAGCGCTCGACGGACCCGTCTGCGCCGGTGCCCGTGTCGTTACATCTCCCGCAGCATGTCCGCGCGCGGATAGGGTCGGCCAATCCATGGACGTCGCGATCCCCACGCGCGGCGCCGTTGCCCCTGCGAAGCATGACGTCCCGGCCCGCCGCGACGGGCTCGTGGCGTGCGACGCGCTCGTCGACCAGCTCGTCGCCTCCCGCGAAGCGCGGCTCGTCGTCGTCACCGGCGCCGGCGCCTCGGCGCTGCTGGCGCAGTGGGCGCACGCCTCCGGGGAGGGCCGGCCGTTCGCCTGGCTGGCGCTCGATCCCGAGGACGCCGATCCGGTCCGCTTCTGGCGCGGCGTCATCGGCGCCCTGCGTACCGTGCGTCCGGGATTCGGCGCCGAGGCCGAGGGGCTGTTGCGCGTCGGCGCGCCCGCGCTGGCGCCCGCGATCGTGCCGCTGGTCGCCGCGGAGGCCGCGGTGTCGGGCCACGGCGCGGTGCTGGCGCTCGACGGGCTCGACCGGCTCGGCACGGCCCGGCAAGTCCACGCCACGCTGGAGCTGCTGCTGGACCGGCTGCCACCGGAGCTCACCGTGGCGATCGGCAGCCGGACCGCGGCGGAGCCGAGCCTGTCGCGCCGCGCCACCCACGCGCTGAGCGCCGACGCGCCGGCCGACCCAGCGCGCGCGCGAACC
>JAOPZP010000607.1 GCA_025964055.1 Conexibacter sp. | reverse complement strand
GGGCGCACGTCGACATGCTCGGGCCCGCGCTCCTCGACGACGATCGCGGCGACGCGATCGGTCCGGGAGCGAGCGGGTACGGCGTCGGCATGCTCGTCGAGCTCGCCTCGCGCCTGGCCGCCACGCTCCGCCGAGGTGAGCCGGCCGGAGCGGGTCTCGAGGCGTTCAGACGCCGGCCTGACGACGCATCGTCCGGTACGTGAGCTCGTCCGTCTGCGCGGCCTCGCGCGCGCCGACGACGGTGTCGTGGTGCGACGAGAACTTGCAGACCGGATCGGTGGCCGCGGCGTCGCCGGTGAGCCGGAGCGCCTGGCACCGGCAGCCGCCCCAGTCCTCCTCTTGGCGCCCGAGCGGACACGAGCGGCACGGCTCCTGCATCCAGTCCGTGCCGCGGAAGCGCGTGAACGCGTCGGACGCGTTCCAGATCCAGTTGAGCGAGTGGTCGCGAACGTTCGGGAACTCGACACCGGGGATCGTCGCTGCGGCCTGGCACGGGAGCGCCTCGCCGTTGGGCGCGACGACGATCGTGCTCCGCCCCCAGCCGCCCATGCAGGGCTTCGGCAGGTCCTCGTAGTAGTCGGGGAGCACCCAGAGGACCGTGATCCTCGGGCCGACCCGCGCGCGGAACCGCTGCACCGCCTCCTCGCCGCGCTCGAGCTGCGCGCGCGTCGGGATGAGCGCCTGCTGGTTCAGGACGGCCCACCCGTAGTACTGCGTGTTCGCGAGCTCGAGCCGCTGTGCGCCGAGCTCCTCCGTGAGCAGGAGGATCTCCTCGATCTGGTCGAGGTTCTGGCGGTGCAGGACGCAGTTGATCGTGAGCGGGAACCCCAGCTCGCGCGCCGCACGGGCGGCCGCGATCTTCTTCTCGAAGGACCGGATGCCGGCAATCCGGTCGTTCTCCTCCGGATCGGGGCTCTGGATCGAGACCTGCACGTGATCGAGCCCTGCTTCCTTCAGGCGTTCGGCGCGCTCGCGCGTCAGGAGCGTGCCTGCCGTCACGAGCGTCGAGTACAGGCCGCCCGCGCGCCCGGCGGCCACGAGCTCGTCGAGGTCGCGGCGCAGCATCGGCTCGCCGCCGGTCAACGCCAGCTGCACGACACCCAGCGCCCGCGCCTCGCGAAAGACGCGAGTCCAGTGCTCCGTCTCGAGCTCGGCGCGGTAGCGGTCGCCGGCGATGTCGACCGGGTTGGAGCAGTACGGGCAGTGCAGCGGGCACTGATACGACAGCTCCGCAACGAGCGTGTAGGGCCTAGGCGGCGGCATCGACCACCAGCCCGCGCTCGCCCATCCCTCCGAGCATCTCGCGAACGTCGTCGGCGACGTCCGCGCCGGCGTAGCGCTGCGAGAGCGCAGCAGCGATCTCCTCGAGCGAGCGCTCGCCGTCGCACAGCTCGAGCACCTGTGCCGCGGTCGCGTTCAGGCGTACGGCGCCCTCGGGGATCAGCAGCAGGTGCTCCTCGCGCACGTCGTCGTACTGCAGGCGCGCGCCGTCGACGAGCCGGGGCCGGTTCACGGGCCCGCCGGCGGTTGCGTGTCACCGTGCTCGATGGCGTCGAGTTGCGCCCAGAGCACCTCCGTCTTGAACTTCAGCGCCGCGACCGCGCGCTCCTGCTGCTCACGCGCCACGCAGCGCTCGACGACCAGCCCGAGCGCGTACTCCGCGTCGCGCGGCGCCTGCACGAGCCGGTCGCGGAAGTACTGAAGCCCCGCCGGGTCGATCCATGGATAGTGCGCCTCGAGCGCCGCGAGGCGTGTGCGGATCGCGCCCGGGCCGAACAGCTCCGTCAGCGACGATGCCACCGCCTCGATCCAGGGCTTCTGCCGCGCGAAGCTCACGTAGGCATCGACGGCGTAGCGCACCGCCGGGAGCACGCGCCGCTCGGACATGAGCTCGTCCCGCGGTACGGCGAGCGCCTCGCCCAGCCGCAGCCACGACTCGATCCCGCCCGTGCCCGGGGCCGTCCCGTCGTGGTCGATGATCCGCTGGATCCACGCCCGGCGAACCGCTGTCTCGGGACAGTTCGAGACGATCGCCGCGTCCTTCAGCGGGATGCACACCTGGTAGTAGAACCGGTTCGCGACCCAGCGCTGAAGCTCCTCGCGCGTGAGCCGGCCCGCGTCCATCCGCACGTGGAACGGGTGCAGGTCGTGGTAGCGCGTCCCCTGAGCGCGGAGCCGCTCGACGAGCTCGTCCGCCGTCCATGGGGGCGCCTCGGCCGCCGGTGCCGGGGCGCGCGTCGGAGTCACCAACGCGCGCCTGCCGGACCGGACATCGTTTGTCTGCCTACCGCTTGTACAGGTAGGACGTCACCTCGGAACAGAGGTCGATGACCTCAAAGGTGGGCTTGACCCATGTCATGTATGACGCCTCCACATTGGGGTTCACGTACACGGCTACTCCTCCGGGAGCGCGAAGACGAACAGCGAGCTCCCCTGGCCCGCGCCGAGCATTCCGGGCAGGAACCCCTCGGTCCAGGCGCCCCAGCCGGTCGGCACGGCGATGTACTGCCTGCCGTCGATGCTGTAGCTGCACGGGTTGCTGTGGTGGCCGCTGCCGCACTGGAACTGCCACAGCAGCTCGCCGGTGCTCGCGTCGAGGGCGTTGAACTCACCCGTGGGCTCGCCGGCGAACACCAGGTCGCCGCCCGTGGCCAGCACCGACGCGCACATCGGGATGTCGTTGGCCCAGCGCCACCTCTCGGCGCCCGTCCTCGGGTCGAAGGCGCTGATGGACCCGGCCATGTCCTCGAGGTCCACGGCGACGCCGGCGCCCCAGTACGGGATGCTTTCCTTGAACTCCCGGCGCCGCCGGGTGGCGGTCGCGCCGACGTCCTGCACCGGGGCATAGAGGAGCTCGGTCTTCGGGCTGTAGGCGGCGTGCGTCCACTCCTTCGCGCCCGCCGGCCCGGGCCAGAAGTGCACCGGCTCGCCCTCCTTGTCGGGGTAGACCTTCGGCGTCACGTTGCCCTTCTCGTCGACCTCGCCCCAGTCGATGCGGTCGACGAACGGTGCCACCCGGACCGGCTCCATGTTCGTGCGGTCGAGGATGTAGAGGAACCCGTTCTTGTCGAAGTGCGCCGCCAGCTTCTGTCCGTCGAGGTCGAACAGGATGTGCTCCATCGTGGAGTCGTAGTCCCACAGGTCGTGCGGGGTGTACTGGAAGTGCGCGCGGATCTCGCCGGTGTCGGGGTCAACGGCGACGCCGGAATCGGTGTAGAGGTTGTCGCCCTCACGGACGCCTCCGTCGAAGTC